>NZ_ATVV01000040.1:0-26199 GCF_000420905.1 Butyrivibrio sp. AD3002
GGGGAATTTCTATATCTGTTATAGGAGTTGTATTAACAAAGCAAAAAAGGAGATTTATAGATGGAATTTAAGACAGTTATAGAATCAAGAGAGTCTGTTCGTAAGTACAGTAATCAGAAACCAAATGAAGAACAGGTTAAATATATTTTAGAAGCGGGACGTATGGCGCCAACTGCTTTCAATAAACAGCCACAACGCATATATATATTAAAAAGTGAAGAAGCACTTCAAAAAATGGATAGTGTTCATCCTTGCCGTTATGGAGCACCTATGGTTATATTGGTATGTGCTGACAAGGATGCTGCTAGTAATTTTCAGGGTGGAAACAGTTATTTAATGGATGGAACAATTGTTGCAACACATATGATGCTTGCTGCTACTGATATTGGATTAGATACTTGTTGGGCTGGAGTCAATGATGTTGAGCAAACACAAAAAGTCTTTAATTTGCAGGAAAATATCTATCCTATCTGTTTTTTGGATTTAGGATATCGCTCTGACGATTTTAAAAGTCTTTTAGGCAATAAGAAAAGAAATTCCTTAGATTCAATGATTAATATTTTATAGGCACGGAATAATACGTAATCAATTCAATCATATAAGAAAAGAAGTCTGGAAGGTATTCATATCATTTCAGACTTCTTCTTTTTTAAACGGAGGCTTGCTGTAATAGCAGGCTTCTTTTTGTTATGAACATATCCCTAATAAGGGTAATACCGCTTTTAAGCTACTACCCCCAAAAAGGGAACTGAGGCATTATTTTATTATGAAATACTGTTAATAATGGGCGAGGGATATGATTTCATACGACAGATTTTGGAAATATATACAAGAGAATAACATAACGCAATACCAGCTTATGCATTCTGGGATCAGTCATTCAACATTGACACGACTTAAAAGAAACGAGTCAGTGAACATGGAAACAATAGACAAGCTATGTACCTTACTTGAATGTGATGTTGAAGAAATTGTTGAGTGTAAAAGAAATCCCATAACAATGGACGAAGATTGATTGTAATTTAATAGATGTATCTGACGGGACTGTAGCTTGGCTGCAGTCCTTTATTGTGCTTTAAGCCTTTTTGTGTCTTCCGGTTCTCGAAAACTGCTTAATCTGCAATGAAAATACCGCGTATTACGCGGTTATAAAAGCGTATTACGCAGTATAGGTATCGCGTAATTTTGTGTAGATTATAATTCGAGGTAGCAATATGGCATATAAAAAATCAAAGCATAGAGACACAAGAGATAAAAGGCCTGACAGCTTAAAGGGGAAAAAGTTCAATAAAGTTGCAGGTACTAATCTTAAGACTTTGCAAGATAAAGTCGATTGGACTAATGTTCAGATGGCAGCACTTCTCGGAGTTGGAACAAGCAGCTATGACAGAATGGTTAGTGGGGAAATAGCTATCAGTCCGGAAAAGCTGTCAATACTATACTACAATCTTAATGCTGATCTTCACAGGCTTATCGGAAATGATAATAACTATGATGTGCTAAGGCACGGCGAGGATAATGAGTTTGATTTCAGTACTGCGATAAGTGATATCATCATGGATATCCAGAATACAGATAGCTATGATGAGAGAGCAGAAAAGATATTATATATGTATTCGGAGTTTGGCAAAATGATTGCTTATCTCATGAGGCCGGAAGGCAGGGATAAGAAATAGTTTATTGACGTTAAGCAGTCGGGAGCCGGAAGCTTTCATGCTACTGCTAAAAACGTGTTTTTATTTGGGGGTCTTCAGTTTGACATAATTATCAAGGCTTAAATACTGGTGCTGGAATGCTCTTTATTCCGACCAGTTTTTCTTTTGTCAAAAAGTGTATGTTGGAGGGGCGTAACTGATGTTTGCGGTTCTTGTTATAGAGGGAAGAGATAAGGATGATTATAGGAGTTACAACACATGAGATTATCGTGAACGAGTGCATCGCAGCGGGGATAGACTATGAAGAGATGTACAAAGTTATTAGAGAATTGTTGATAAAATTCAATGATGGAAAAGCTTTTGCAAAACGTATGGGAATAAACTGGCTAAATAATATGTCAAAGAAGATCCCATACAGGACTAAGTTCTTGCAGATAGTTGCAGAGCCATGGAAATATTCCCAGAAAGTGAAAAGATCATTTGCATGGAAAGTTGCATGTGAGAAATGGTATGGCGATAAGAGTGGGCTGGTACTGGAGCAGATGAAAGCCTTTGTGGAAGGCGGCGATATTTTGGCACATATCATTGACTCGGTATACATGAAAGGAAAAAATACAACTAAAACGGATGATGCAATGCTGATTGAGCTTTACATGGGGCGGACAAAGTATTTTTCGGTAAAAAAGGATGCAATAGTCTTGTATGGATTGCTGATCTGGAAATACTGCAAACGCAGAGACCAGGAAGACAAAGATAAAGGCATCATAGATGAAAATGGAGAGCTTATAGATTAAGGCAAAACAAGGTGGGGACTGCTTCGGCAGTCTTTTTATTTTGCTCAAAAATTGTGTACACAATTGCGAACTGACTGCGAACTGGCCGCGAACTAGGTGCGAACTTGGTGCGAATTTAATCTGAACTGACCGCGAACTTGGTGCGTATTTACTGCGAACTCGTAAGTACGGTTTTGATGCTATTATTGCCATTGTTCAAGGGAAGGAGGTAGAAAAGCCTTGTTGGGACTAATCTTTTACTATGTTTGCGGTCCGCCATGACTCTGTTTCTTCTATATAATAATGTCTTCTTTTGGAAAGGAAATTATCATGGAGAAATTGTACGGAAGAACCGTTGGGGAAAGAATAAGGATACTAAGGGAAAGTGCCGGAATCCGGCAGGAAGATTTAGCTAAAGACTTTAAACTTGCCAACGCTGGAGTGGTTTCATTTTATGAAAATGATAGAAGACCGCTTCCAACAGATATAGTCGTTGCATACTCAGATAAGTTTGCAGCATCTACAGACTGGATCCTAAAGGGTGATGCATGTTAGCAGCATGTTTTCACACTATACAAATCTTATAAGTTTTATACAGATTGTAAAATGACCTTTGATACTGCAGGACTTACAATTAATAATGTAGAAAAAAGTTCTGCGGTTTCAAAAGGGGGAAACAGTAATGGGAGCAAGAATGAACGCAAGTATTCTCGATAACTATAGGAAAGCTAATGATGAAAAAAGGATAAAGATAGTCCTTGATCATTATTCTAGTTTCATGCCATATGTAAATGCTTATGAAGCGGGGCTTATCAGAACTATAAAAGCAGAACGGGAATATAACAGACGAGTTGCCCTTGGGGATCCTGGTGTGAGAGTCCAGACTTCTAACATTGGAAATCCTACATCCAGCGAAGGCGATGAGGACATGATAGTTCGCCAGGCAGTCAGAGCTGGAGACTATATCACTGCACTTCGTGGTGCTGATAAGTTTGAAACACATAAGTGGGAGATTCTTTTGCTGAAGGACATGAGAGAGATCTATGGGCTTGTAGAAGAGCAAATTGGTTCTCTGGGTGATGAAAAAGATGTATTCAAAAGATACCTCAAACGTGAGTTCAAACTTGCTGCCATTGCTGGTACTGAGGGGGTCACTTCTGAGGCAATGAAGAAGAGATTTGGAATCTTAAGGAAAGACGTGGTAGATAACTCTCTTAAGTGGCTTAAGGAGCAGAGACCTTACTCATATTTGGAACAAAAAGGAGCATAAGAAATGAGTAATCAGTTGGAGATGGTAAAGAAGACGCGTGGAAATACGAAGCGTCTATATACATATGAAGAGATATCACATCTTATTGCAGGGGATAAGAGAACAATAAGAAAGATGGCCGAAGCATGTGGTGCATACCACTATATAAACAGAGCTACAGTGTATATTGATTATCCAATATTGGAAGAATTTATTTTGTCACATAAGAATCGGTAACGTATGAATAAGACTTGGCAGATTCAGATTAGTTCTTGCTACAGCGCTACAATAGAGTCATAATAATAGTGTGCTGAAGTACTTTTCATGAATTACAGCCAAGTCTAATTTCATAAAACGTCTTTAACTTTGCAGAAAGGAATCAAATGGGCAAAGACATTGCTACAGTAAGAGAAACCAAGGCAAAGACAACAAGACTGATGAAACTTAATGCAGCTTCAGAAATGTATGACGTAGACAAAAGGACGCTTAGAAAATGGGCAATAGCGTGTGGTGCTTATTACCCAACAAGCAAGCAGACTGTGTACGTGGATCCGGAGCTGATAGATGAGTACATCCGAAGTATGAGACCAAAATACTGATGGAGGGGACATGGCAAATTCAAGAAAAGATTTAAGAGGTAACGCCCTCTTCCGCGGAGAACATCAGAGAAAATCAGACAAGCGTTATATGTATATCTACACCGATCCTATCGGCAGGAAGAAATACATATATGCAGATAATCTGTTAGAACTTAGACGGAAAGAGGACAAATTAAAAAAGGATCAGCTGGATGGACTTGATATCTATGCCGCTGGCCTTGCAACCATCAATTCGACATATGACAGATACATTTCAACTAGGATAGACCTGAAGGATTCGACACAGAGCAACTACGAATACACTTACGAGCGTTATATCAGAGATGACTTCGGGAAGAAGAAACTTGTTGATGTAAAGTATTCCGATGTTTTGCAGTTCTACACTTTTTTACATTCGGAAAGGCATCTTTCGTTTTCTACTATTGAATCGGTAGATGGGCTTTTACATCCGACATTCGAGTTGGCTGTAAGAGATGATATAATAAGAAAGAACCCAACTGATGGAGCAAAGAGGGAACTTGCAAAGAGACTTCCCAAGACGGAAACAGAGAGACAGGCTCTTACTCCAGAGCAACAGAAAGCTTTTATGGAATATGTTGCGATGAGTCCGGTGTATTATCACTGGTGGCCACTTTTCACAGTACTTCTTGGAACAGGAATGCGAATTGGAGAGTGCACTGGCCTTCGCTGGCAAGACATCGACCTGAAAGAGGGATGGATAGATGTTAATCATACACTGTCGTACTACCCTCAGAAGGGCTCTCGCACATCAAAGCTAAGGATCTCAACACCTAAGACCAAAGCAGGCTGCAGAGTAATTCCTATGATGGATGCAGTAAGAGATGCATTTCAATTTGAAAAGGAAAACCAGCTTGCAGGCAAGGGGTACAATCAGACAGTAGTAGATGGATATTCAGGATTTATCTTCCAGAACAAGTATGGCTCAGTAATGAGCGCGGCATCAGTCAATAAGGCAATAAAGCGAATCTATAATGATTATAATCATGAGGAAGAGCTTGATGCTGTTAGGGAAGACAGGGATCCGATAATACTTCCGCATTTCACATGCCACTATCTGAGAAGGACTTTTGCCACAAGGCTTTGTGAGGTGGAAGATAATCCTAAAGTGATCCAGGCGGTGATGGGACACAGACAGATTTCTACTACATATGAAATCTATGCTGATTCGTCAGATCGGAGAAACAAAGAATCAATCAATAAGCTTGCAGCAAAGCTTAATGGCGTTTTCTAAAATGGTACTCCGAAAAGAATTTTTCTGACAAACCAAAATTGACAAAACAACATTTTGACAAACGAGCATTTTTAGTTAAAGGAAAAGCGCAAAGGGTAACAGAAAGTATACGCTGAAATAGGTGCGAAATATCGTGACTGATATAGCCTTTGACAAACAGCTGACAAACTGGAGCGGGTGTCAGCAGACCTCAGAGGGTCTCAGATGAATGAGACCAAATGAGCAAGTATGTACATTGGTGCTCGTGAGTGTTCTCAAATGTTCACGGATGCTTAAGCGGTCGAAAATTTCCCGACGCTGAAGTCACTCGATAAGTAAAGCCTAGTATTCATGCATGTTTGCAAGGTCGGAAAAGAGGTCTGACAGCAAAAATGTAGCAGAAATGTCGAAATCAGTCGATTTCTATAAGGGTTTTTTGAGCTGATCAAAATGATATTGGCGTGAATTCAAAATAGAAAATAATGTAAATTGAGAGTCATTCTTGAATGTAATTTCAGGAGTGGCTCTTTTTTTGTTTCATGTTCAGGTCATGCTTCGTTATCTGCGGGAATCATCCAAAAGAAACGGAGGTAGATGCAAATGGCAACACAAAAAAGGTATCGATACGACAAACCAGAATATTTGAGACTGATTGATGCAGAAAAAGTATTCCCTATGAATCAGGATACGATCAAGAAAATAGCGGGAGAAATTGGCGCATTAAGAAAAGTCAAAAATATGGTTCTGATCAATTATCAGATGATGAAGGATTTTTTTGAGTCATGCGTTTATGTGGATGAAAAGGACAGATAAGGAGGAAAAGAACATGGCAACACCAAAGAGACAAAAGTACGAAGGACTACCGGAATACATCAGACGTGAGGATGCATCTTATTTCTTTCAGATTGGAGATGACACTATTGATAAGCTTGAACCGTTTCAGGGCAGAGCGTGAGAGGATACTCCTGCAGCAATTATGACTGCCGCTTTGCATTATGGAAGGACAACAAGTTTTTCCAGTCAATCGGAAAAGAAATGACAAAGGACATTGCTGAGGAGCTTCTCACCTGCGGAACAGTGAAACTTGATCATTGTAAGTCCAGAAAGACAGGTAACTCTTTTAACTGCTATGTGGATATTACGGCAGATGAGGAAGGCAGGGCACAGTATGTGATCCGATTTCCCGAAAGGAAGCGCGGAGGGGAGTGATGATGCTATGGAAAAAGTAACAGGAACACCTATTGAGAAGTGGAATGATGTCACCGGTACACATGAAAGATTTCCGCAGGAACTTGATCCCAATACAGTTGGGAATGTACGAAGAGGACTGGAGGATCAGATTGAGCAGAATGATAACAATCTCGATGGCATAATCAACAATGTAAAAAATGAGGAAAACCACCCTGAGAGGTTTCGTGATGATAACGGTAACGGAATACCAGATGAAGAGGAGAAGAAATCCTTATTGGAAAAGCTCCATGAATGCAAACCGGAAGAAGAGGAAAGAGTCCGCAGGTTCATCGCTCCGGAGCTGATGCTGTGATATGAAGAAAACTGACACGCAGATCCTGATAAAGATATCAAAAAGCGATAAGGAAAAGATCAGGGAACGGATGGAATCCCTGGGAGTAAGGAATCTCAGCGCATTCATGAGGAAGATGGCGATTGACGGATACATCATAAACCTCGACCTTTCAGATGTGAAGGAGGTGGTTCGTCTTCTTAAGATCAACAGCAATAACCTCAACCAGTATGCGAAGAAAGCAAACCAGACCGGGAACATATATCTTGAGAACATAAAGGAACTTCAGAGACAGCAGGATGAAATCTGGGAAGCGGTGAAGGCAATCCTTGTGAGATTATCAAATATTTATTGAGGTATCTATGGCAGCGACAAGACTTATTCCAATGCATATCAGTAAGGGCTGGTCACTAAAGGACAGTATAAAGGCTAAGACTGATTATGCAGAGAATCCTGAAAAAACAAATGACAAAGAATATGTTTCGTCTTATGCGTGTTCTCCTCAGGCGGCAGCCGAGGAATTTCTTTTGTCCTATACGGAATATGAAAAGCATGCTCGTAGAAAATATGACCATGAGGTAATCGCTTATCAGATAAGACAGTCCTTTAAACCTGGTGAGATAACTCCTGAAGAAGCAAACAGTGTTGGATATGAGACTGCCATGAGATTTACAAAAGGCAAACATGCTTTTATTGTTGCAACTCATACTGACAGAGCTCATATCCATAACCATGTGGTGTTCTGCGCATCGGATATCTCAAATACAAAGAAGTTCAAAAACTTTTTTCTCTCAGCATTTGCGCTTCAGAGGGTGAGTGACCTGGTGTGCCTTGAGCACGGATTGTCTGTAATAAAACCGAGACCATACAGTGAGAGGGAGAAGCGCACAGTTTATCCTAAAAGAGAATCCTTCAGGGATGACATCCGCATGGCAATAGATGTAGCTCTCTCAAAAAGACCAAAGGACTTTGACGAATTTCTATTGGAACTTCAGAAGCAGGGATATGAAATTAAACGCGGTAAGCATACTGCAGTCAGAGGAAAGAATCAGAAGAGGTTCATAAGGCTTAAGTCACTTGGAGATGTTTACACAGAAAAATCCATAAGGGAAAAACTTGACGGTATTGAAAAAGGAAAAGCTCCTTCATATAAGGATGAAGATTTTGATCTTCTCCTGAATCTTCAGGACGTTATTGCAAAGGGCAAAGGCTCCGGCTATGAGATGTGGGCCAAGAAGTTCAATGTAAAAAACGTCATGAAGGCGATTCTGTTTTTGCAGGAAAATGGAGTCAGGTCTTATGAAGAGCTTGCGAAAAAGGCAGAGACCACTGCAAAAAGATTTGATGATATAAATTCGGAGATCAAAGGTGCAGAGAAAAGGATGCAGGAGATCACGGATTTAAGGAACTATATATTCAACTATTCCAAGATCAAAGAGACTTATGTGAACTATCGGAAGAGCGGCTACAGCAAAAAATACTTTGCAGAGCACAGGGATGATATCTTGAAGCACAAGGAGGCAAAGGAAGCATTTAAAAAACTTGGCTCAAAGAAACTTCCGACAGTGCAGGAGCTGAACACAGAATTCCAGGAGCTTCTCGCAAAAAAGAAAGCTGCCTACAAAGAATACAATGAAGCAAAGGACAGCATGACGAAGTACCAGATAGCAAAATACGATATTGATAAGATCCTGGGTATCGGAGAAGAAGATCAGAAGGATCATAATAAAGAAAAAATACGATAAGTTTTATCCAAACGGGGTGCCATTATCAAATAGTGGTGCCCCTTCTTTTTTTATTTTTTGAAAAAATATCTATGGGGCTGTCGCATTAGATGATTAAATCATCTGGGCGATGGTCCTTTTTCAGGCCTAAAAATCGGTACTTATATCTGCTTTCTGCTCATATCTCATATTTTTAGAGTAACTTAATAGTCCGAAGATATCTTCGGATCAGATACAGGAGTTTGATTTTTAAGGATCAAAAATTATGCCGTTTTCTTTAGCTCAAAAAGATGAGTTCCTGTTCGGCCGGCCATGATCTTGTGATGCAGTTTATTGATATCGAATCCGATTGCAAGCAACACGCTTTGTGCAAGAACATTCTTCGTCTCCTTATACAAATATCTTCTGAAGTTCATGTCTTCTTTTACATTTGCAAATGAACCCTCCGCCTGAATGCTTCGGTTCATTCTGAGCTGCGTGCCGAATTCGCTGGTTATCCGCTTAAGGCATTCACTGCGCTTTTCTTCAAGCTTTCTCGAAACGTAAAGCCTTTTGTTCCTGTCTTCAAATGGTGTCTTGCAGTTGTTTCCTTTAATGCAATCTTTCTTGTACGGGCATACTCTCTCTATTTGGCAAGTCATTATTCGTATCTACAATCAAAATTATGTATTCTTTTTATTTGCAGACTTCCCACTTTTACAAGTGAGAAGTAGTATAATTAGTAATGTCGAAATCATTATATGTTAAAAATCTAAATTACTTAGTAAATGAGGGGGTATATCTATGTTGTCATGCTTAAATTTAAAAAAGAGTTTTCTGTGCATTCTCATACCTATTTATATTTTATGTACTGTTTCGGTTTCAGTATTGGCAGCTTCATCGGTTAGTGCCAATACTGATAACACAAAAAACAAATATTATGAGGCTAAAAACAATGCAGGAATTGCAAAGTACTGGAAATATTGGAGCCAAGGGGCTTCGCAATATCCTAAAGTAAGGTCTGATGGTTGTAGAATGGTCGCCTATTCGAAAATGCTTGTAGATATAGGGGTGGAGAACAATCCAGATGTGTTTAACCCTGACCGATTTTATGAGTGGTGTAAGAGTAATTCATATATTTCTGGAACGATTGGTGATAATAATATTTCTGAAATTAAAGGTACAAATTCTTTAGCGCATATGACCACCGGCGCATGTGCTATATCGTATGCATCATCTAAAGGAGTAACAATATATGGCAAAAAGTGGCCTATATATCCGAATTCTGCTGAAAATCAGGAACAAATTTTAAATCAAATGATGTCACTATTAAAACATGGCTGTTATCTTGTACTTGGAAGTGACCCACACTATACCTATATAGATAGAGATGCAAGCTTGGCTAATAATGAAATATACATAGATGATTCAATTAAGAGTTATTCATATGATACTCATCAATTAGTTAAACTGAAAGATTGTACAAGCTCAAATAGTTATCATCTTCCTTTTAGCAATATGCAAAATCTCCTAGCATTTTCAACTACTGAAATCTCTGATGAGTGGCTTAATGATGGGGGTGGTGAAGGAGGATCATATAGTGGTGGTAATGATCCTTCATATGATCATAATGAATACATAAATGCTGGTTATGAATATGCAGATACGCAATGGTATAAGCATTATGATTATACTTTGGATAGTTCAGCAAAAACAATTACAATTACAAAATACAAAGGAAGCTCTCCCAAGATAGTCATTGGTCACATGGCAACAATAAACGGAAATAATTATAAAACCGTTATAGGGAAAAATGGTTCATCTTATGACTCGCATTTTTATATCCCTAATTGCGTGAACACTGTGATGTTTGAAAAAGGAGTTATTTTTCCCGAAGATAGCAGCTATTTATTCTTCGAATTAGGCAAAGTAAAAAGAATTTACGCAAGATTTGTGGATACAAGCAATGTGACTAAAATGAAAAGCATGTTCACCAGGAACCAAGAACTTGAGATTCTTGACATAGCAAATTGGGATACAAGCAAAGTTGCTGATATGAGTTTTATGTTCTCTGCTTGCACGAAGCTAACTAGTTTAGATGTATCTCGCTTTAATACTAAAAATGTCCAAACCTTACAAATGTGCTTTAATCAATGCTTTTTACTTTCATCATTAGATGTTTCCAAATGGAACACCTCAAATGTTAAAGATTTAAATGGAACATTTGTTGCATGTAAATCACTATCTTCACTTAATCTTTCTAAGTGGGATACAAGCAATGTTATAAATATGTCAAGCACTTTTGGCAGTTGTAATGGTCTTAAATCGCTTAATGTTTCCGGTTGGAATACAAGTAGCGTAAATAATATGGCGAATATGTTTTCCAACTGTACTTCGTTAGAATCGCTGGACATCAGAAATTTTGATATGAATAATATTCAATCAAAAGGAAATGGTAATAGCTCTGGCGGAATCGGATACATGCTTGCGTGGGGGAATACATTAAAAAGCTTATATTTGCCACATTCATTTCCATCGATAGAATATGGGGATGCCTTTGCTGGTAGTTATGATGAGCTATTTGACAATAATGGAATATATTATTCTGGAACCATAAGTGAATGGAAGTCATTAAACCATATTGTGAATAATTATGTAAAAGTCAAAGTGGTTTGTACAGATGGAACCTTTACAAATAATTCAACATCATCAAATACAAATGATAGTAATAACACTGATGAGAATAGTAAAGAAAACAACAATTCATCAAGTAAGATTCCTTCACAAAGCAATGAAACAGAACAGTCCGAAGATAATAATATTGATAATAGTCAGAAAACTACCAAGTTATCAAAATTATCTTCTGGTAAAAAATCAATACAAGTAAAATGGAAAAAACGGTCTGGTGACATAAAAGGCTATGAAATCCAATATAGTACTGATAAGAGATTTAAGAACGCAAAATCCCTTACCATTACTAAAACAAAAACCACATCAAAGGTGATAAAAAAGTTAAAGCCTCAAAAGAAATACTATGTTCGAATTCGTACATACAAGAAAGCGGGCGGAAAAAAAGTTTACTCAAAATGGAGCAAAGCACTGAGCATAAAAACAAAATAATTTTGCTTGATTAGTCAATATATTATTAGAAGGGGCTGTCGCACTAAGAATTTAATCATCTAATGCGACAGCCCCAACTGTTCATTTAGCGCCTGAAGGGTGCGTAGCCAGATTGAAAATCTGTCAAAGGGGGATTGGGGAACTCCCCAACAAGCCGCCTCGGTATATACTGAGGCATTGCTTGCGAACTAGTGAACTCCCCGAAGGGGGATGGGAAGTCATTATTATGACTTCTCATTTAAGCTCTAAGTGAAGATGGTTAATCTTCATTGTAACTATTTTTGACAATGCATTCTAATAATTTCGCGAGATCATTACTTCTGGTTTCGATTAATTCTTTTGTCCATTGACCGTTTTGAGAGATGTACTGCTTTTCAAATTTGTTGATATATGCAAAAAGTCTGGTATCTAATCCGTTTTTTACACCTGTTTCCACTGGCTCAATTATGGTAGAAGTCATTACAAAATCAGATATTCTGTATGCAGGACATTTTTCTTTGAAAGATCCGTTTCCAACAGAGGCATTGTCTGTATTGTATAAAAGGGTTAAGTTACCTAACTTATGAATGGAATCTCTGCGTTCGGTATCATCTGAAAAGCCGAGGTCATTCAAGGATATATTAGATAAATCCAAATTTCTTGACAAAATGTGTTCTACAGTTATTTTTTTACCCTTAGGAACACTTTGTACTTTTGTATTTTGGTTAAAATATAATTCAATAAACTTGAGTAACATGAGAGCTTTGCTGTGAACTTCGCCATTTTTTCCTACGAAATTCCTGGTAGAAATATTAGCTTTCATTATTGGAGTTAACTCGTTAATATGAGATTCAATTGAACTAATAAGGTTATCAAAGGCGGCTTTTTTATCCTTTTCATATGTGGTCCAGTAGCTTTTGATAATTTCTGGAAGTATTTTTTCTATATAATTTGTTTGTGTATATGAGAATAGTACAACTGCTCCCAAGCGCGTGATGGAATCTAATATTTTTGCCTTTTTTTCTTTTTCTTCAGAATAGAAAATCATCAGCAAAGGATGAAATTGTTTTATGCCTAATAATTTGAAGAGAATAAACATATTCTGATCATCACCAAAAGAGCAGTAATTACCTAATTCTATTTCACGATAAACAGAAGACACTTTATTCATGTTTTCTATGAAATCAAGAATAGTATTTCCATCAAAACCATTGCTTGGATCTTTAAAATAATTAAATAGTTGATCCGCTTTTTTGTTTTCGCCTCTGAAGGCAATAAGAAATTGTTTAAGAAAAGTTGATGATGCGATTTTCTTTTTGGGACCTAGCTGTAAATTACCCATCATTCCTTGCCAGTCTTGATTAAAATCAGATATTTGCAATTCGCTTTTTCCTTCTACACTCAGTGTTTTGAGAAAGGTATTTTTAATAAGGTCCATAGGTTCCAAAGACATTCCTCTGGCATTTAGAATTTCGAAGAGCTGAAAAGCTTTTGCCTCGGTTGGAGCACTTGTGACTATTATTTTTATCTTTGTTTTAAAATATTGGATGAATTTTATAAACTGATCATCAGATAAATCTGAAAGGAATTCATATATCTGAGAGTAAACAATATCTATGTTTGCATCTTCTTCTTTGATTATATCTGAGGGTTCGTTTTTATCAAAAATTAGTTTGCTATAATAGTTACCAAATGCAAGGCTGGGATCATGCTGGATTTTTAACCCTTGAACATCGTCTGCATCGTCCAGAATGAAAAATCCTTTTTCAATTTCTCCCACTCTTTTTGACCAAGTTTGAACCATTTTTGTATTATTGGCAGTAGAAGCCTCATTGATGTGTTCACTTAAAACTATACTAATAGCTTTTGCAAAAAGGGAAAGAGTAGTCAATCGTTGTTGACCATCTACGACAATTTTTTTCTTGCCCTGATCGATAAGGACAATATTCCCTAATAGATATCCTTCTAAATCATTAGTGTCAGCAGAAAAACCATCTGTGTCTTCAGTAAAATCTGAAATTAATTGAGTTATTTCTTCTTTTCCCCATACAAAATTTCTTTGGAATTCAGGTATATAATACGCGACAGCATTGTCTAATAGAACAGAGTATATATTCTCCATTTCAGAGATAATTTCTTTACTATTTTGCATATAAAAAGATACCTCCTAGTATTTTATTAAAATTAGATCATATTGAAATTGTTATTTCAAGATCTGGTTAGGTATTTGTATTTAGAAGAACCGCAATTTAATAGCATTAGAGTAAGAGTGATCTTTATAGAAGAGTGATTTTTCTTTGATCTTTGATCTTTTTTTGATATTTCTTTGATCTTTTTTAGTTGGTATTTTTATTGGACAGATACTGTGTCAACATAAGATTTAGAGATTTAGAGATTTAGATTTTTGCGTTTTTACGGTTTTTACGAGGTTTATAATACGGTCAAATAGGTCAAATTTAAAAATTCACTTTACGGAGGTTAAATAGCATTATAAATTAAAAAAATCATATTTACATGGCTTTATTCACACTTCTGTGATAGAATATATTGGATATATGACCGAACATATTTTCTTATTTTTGAGAGGGAATAAAAATGTCTGTAAGTTATAAAAAATTACAACATCTAATGATTGAAAAAGATATGTCTAATTCAGATTTAATGAGACAGGCTCATATTTCTGCAAATATCATTAGCAAAATCAAGAGTGGTCAATATATTGCTTTAGAAAAGGTTGAGAGTATCTGTAAGGCAATGAATTGTACACCTAATGATATACTAGTTTTTTTACCTGAAAGTGAAGAGGAGAATAACAAGTGATGCCAAACATAAAAGTAATTGACTTATTTGCAGGCGCAGGCGGCTTGTCATATGGATTTGAACAAGCAGGTGCAGAGATTGTATTAGCTATAGAGAAAGATGCATGGGCTGTAGAAACATACAAAGAAAACCATAAAAACAAAAATATTATCGAAGCAGATATAAATGAATTGCCGGACGATTTCTTTGCGAAATATAAGGGTGAAGTTAATATTGTTATGGGAGGACCACCATGTCAAGGATTTTCTATAGCTGCAAGCAATAGGAGAAAAAAGGATGATTCAAGGAATGTTTTATATAAGCATTTTTTAAGAGTTGTAGATGTAGTAGAACCACAAATAGTGCTGATAGAAAATGTTAAAGAGATTGTCAATTATAAGCTTCCAGATGGAACTAAAATTGTGGAAGATATTAAAAGTTTTTTTGAAACACATGGCTATGTGTATGATTACAAAATTTTGAATTGTAGAAATTATGGTATACCACAGGATCGAAAAAGATTTTTCTTTATAGCTAGAAAAAAAACAATTTCGGAAGATGAGTTTGATGTTGAACATTTGATGGAAAATTATAAATGTCCTGAAATTTCCTTTTTTGAGGCAATGTCAGATTTGCCTGAAGTTAAGCCAAAGGAATACCCAGAAGATGCAGTTCTGGAATATGATTGCAAACCAAGCAATGAATACCAGAAGAGAATAAGGAGGTATAGTGAACATCTTTATAATCACATACCTATGCAACATACAGACAAAACGATTCAGAAGTTTTCTTTTTTATTAAATAATCATAAGCAAGATTTGCCAGAAGAACTTAAACCAAGAGTCCGTGGAAATATGGAAAAAATCAGTGACTCATCATATAGTCAGAATCATAGAATTATTGATGCTTCAAAGGTGTCACCAACTATTACAGCTTCATTTTATTCAAGTTTTATTCATCCATTTCAGCCAAGGAATCTTACTGTTCGAGAAGCTGCGAGGATGCAGACTTTCCCAGATAGTTTTGTATTTAAGGGAAAGAAAACTACCTTAAGTAAAAAATTATTGGCAAAAAAAGGAATTTTTGAAGAGTTGCATTTAGACCAATTTAACCAAGTAGGGAATGCTGTTCCACCATTGATGGGTGAACATTTGGCAGAGGTATGTATTAATTTGTTTAGGGAGAATAATAAATGAAATCACTAGATTTATTCGCAGGTGCAGGTGGAATGACACTCGGTTTTAAAAATGCTGGGATAGAGTCTGTTGGTGCAATTGAAATAGACAGATTTGCAGCGGAGACTTTTTCCTATAATTTTCCAGATATTCCTATGTATAATCGAGATATTCATACCTTTACAGAAAAAGAAATTAAAAAATTGTTTAATGGCGTAGATATTATTGCAGGAGGTCCTCCTTGTCAGGGGTTTTCTGTTGCGGGGCCTTCTCAATATGGAATTATAGATGAAAGAAACACTCTAATTATGGAATTTTATAGGTTTATTTCTATTCTAAAACCTCAATTTTGTATACTCGAAAATGTAAAAGGTATTTTGAATGGAAGGATGAATGAATCTCAGAAAGCTTTACAAACATATAGGGAAAAGCTTGGAGATATAGGATATACTACAGAGGTGTTTGTGCTACAAGCAGCTGATTTTGGAGTCCCACAGTATCGAGAAAGAGTAGTTGTAGTTGGAACTTTAGACAAAGATAAAATGCCTAAAGAGATAAAAGGTGAATTTGAGGGTGAAGAAAATTGGGTTAAGATAAAGGATGTTTTTGGGGATTTGCCTGATATTAATGCTGGAGAAGGAACCAATGATTTAGTAGATTATAAAACAGAGCCACAAAGTGCTTATCAAAGATATATAAGAAAAGGCTCTAAAGGTGTAGCAAATCATGTTGCTATGAAACATACAAAACGACTAATTGATAGGTTCTCTCAAATTCCTCAAGGTGGAAGTCTTTTGGATGTACCAGCTGAATATGGACAACGTCAGAGAAATGGGACAGGGCTTGATGTAAAAAAGAGATATAAAACGAATAATCAGAGATTGGATCCAGAGAAGGTAAGTAATATTATTACAGCATCCTTTCAATCGACATTTGTTCATCCATACTTAAATAGGAACTTAACAGCTAGAGAAGGAGCAAGATTACAAAGTTTTCCGGATGCTTTTGTTTTTTGTGGACCACGAACACTAATGAGTAAATCATTACTGAAAAGGGAACATCGTGAAGATGAAATCGGTTTATCACAGTATAATCAAATTGGAAATGCGGTACCTCCAAGAATGGCTGAAGCAATTGGAAAAGTTATAGTGGAGTCAAGTAGATGAAAACATATGATGAATTAATAGATGAATTGAATATTATAAATGAGACTACCAAAATGGATTTATCAGCGTTGCCTCATTGTAGTAATTTGTTATACCAATTACAAAAGAGAGACGACAAGAATCACAAATTTTTAGATTCCGTTATCAAAAAGTATATTGATATAAGAAAAATCACTTTCAGCAATATTGATGATTATGTAAATAAAATAGTTGCTTGTGTCAACGACTATATGGATATGTTTTGGCCACAAAAAAATAATCCATATGTACATCAAAGTGATTTTGCATCAAGTGTAGTTCCTGAAATGTTATGTTTGATTTTTTACGAAATAATTAAAGCTAACAAATCAGACATGGAGGTATCAGCTCAAAAGAACCTTACAATAGAGTGTATTTTTGATTTTACGGATGGTGGAAGTGTAAGATTTAAAAGTAAGAGGGTAGATGTAGCTGTAGTGAAAAACTGCTTGCTAAAGTTAGATGATAAGGAATATGAATTGCCTATCCCATTGCTTGCTATTGAGTGTAAAACTAACCTAGATAAGAATATGTTATCAGGTATAGAATTTTCAGTTGGGGAATTAAAGAAAACATTTCCTGAATGTAATTATTTGGTGGTTACTGAATTATCAGATTTTGCTGTAAAAAAATTAAATTATGCATCATCTGGTATTAACGAAATGTATGTTCTTAGGCAGCAAAAAAGGGCAGAAGTTAGAAGAGCACCATACCCTAGAAATTCTATAAATACAGACCTTGTGAAAGAAATTAGTTATTTATTTGAAAAAAGTTTGAATGATATCTCCATTGAAAGCGGTCAATTAAATAAAAAAATGCAGGAAGGAAAGTTAATAGGTAGAAATTGATGGGTATTAATATTGTTGCAGATAAACATATTCATGGTAGAGTACTGCTAGAATACGCAAAAAAAATTGCATCTTTAAAGAATGTTTATGACGCTTATGAGAATTACAGAAAAAAAGTTGATTCATATACAGTTTTGGATGAAAAGACAATTTTAGAAATTGTAGAGGCACTTAATGATTATCGTCGAGTAGCTATCCCTATGTTTGATTCAATGAAAAATTCTGGTCAAACAGGATTGGGGTCTTCAATTATGGAGGAGTTTTTCTATTTGCTTTTTAATATAAAAGTAAAAGAAATGCATATAAATCATGATAATTTGTTTGTTGGAAAAGGTAATTCGTATGTGAGTCTAAGTTTTACGCCAAATAATTTCGATTCTGTATTTGAAAAACCAAATGCTTATATACATACAAAAGACCAAGATTTTGTTTTAGGTGTAAATATTGGAATTGAAGTAACTGCAGATGGAACTGCAGATAAAAAAATGACTGTTATACCCGTGGTTGCAATTGAGTGTAAAACATATTTAGAACGGAATATGTTAGATTCATGTGCAGCTACAGCTGCAAGATTGAAATCTGCTATGCCATATTGTGTTTACATAGTAGCATCTGAATACATGAAGATGGATGATGCTACACCTGAATTAACAGATATTGATGAGGTGTATATACTATGTAAAGCAAAGAATAGTGATAGGGAAAAAAGAAGAGACCATAATCAAGAACCATTTGAGATAGATGGAGATTTGATTGTTGACTTATATAACAGAGTTGATAGACATTTGAAGGCTATTTGGTGGAATCCAGATGATGCTGTTTCAAATGGTAAAATCATTAATCGACCTAATTAGCAAAGAATATGAGATTTATCGAGAGCTAACATATCGTTATTGATAAGTTACCAGTTATTTAAAAGACGGAGTTGATCCTACCGGAGCATCCCCCGTCTTTTTTATTAATTTTAAGGATGACAAAGAAAATGATTAACGTAAGCGTTAAATTTTCATGCGCTACCCCTGAAAACTTTGTGCTTATAAAATAAATGGTAATCTAGTGTATTTTGTGAGAATGCTTTTTTAATGGGGAATGTAAGATTTTAAAGAAAAGGCGTTCAAATGGTATAATTAAAAAGATTCGTATTATGGATTGCGAAAGGAAATTGGAATATGCAAGAGAGCAACAAAAATGATCTGAATTCGAAATTGTTTTATAAAGTTCAATTTAGTGTAAAGCCAGTTGCAGGATGGGAAAATACAGATATTCTGTGGGACTTGGTAATGCATGTAAAAAAATGGCTATCCTATAAACGTATTAGAGTGAGCCAAAAACCTATACATTGGACGTCTTTTAAGAATGGGGGAAAGCTTTACGATCATTCTGAGGCAGGCGACTTTTTTGCGGAATCCATAAAGAGAATAGACCCTAATAACGAAAAGAATGTATCTTGGGCATGTTTTATTCGGGAACGGACATATCAGCAGGGCTATGCGCCAAGGTATTGGACAACAGAAATAGGATATCAATCATCTGATGGTGAATCTGCGCTTCTGACTTTTGTCTTATCATATGAGGATGCAATGGGATATATTGGACAAACTATGCCAGAGCCAGATATTAGTGTCCCTAGAATAGTTATAAATATTCAGACTGATAAAAAGTATGTATGTGAAGTTAATGGTGATCCCTTGTTATTTGAAGCAGTTGAATTAAGGACTGGTGAGGGATATAGATTTAGAGAATTACTGATGGATCCTTTTCGTGAAATACCAGTGATATTGATACTTCCCAAGAGGGATTATTGGGAAAAAGAGAAAATTAATTTATCTGTAAGTCCGAATAAGATGATTAAAAGTGTGGGTGGAAATGCGCTTGTTTATTACTCCAATGATCTGATGTTTGTTGAAGAACTCAAATCGCTTTTTGACAGTAATTATAAGTGTACTGGTGGCATGATTAGGTTATATTTACCCAAAATTAATCGTGACGATCCGAATGATTGCAATAGGCATCGATTCATTCATTATGATGACGCGGTTAAGATGACTGAAAAAGTTGTTTTGAGAATATTTAGAAGGGTATTAGCCCAAGATATTAATGATTATGAAGTCTTGTTTAGATACAAAAATTGCCAAGATCTTATTAGAAGGGACAAGCTTCAGGCAAGAATTGAAGAAATAAGCAATAAAAAAGAAATTGCTGAAAGGGAGGTTGAGAATGATATTGTTTCATTAAGGGCGAAAATTGATGATTTAGATTTGAAAAATACGCAATTGCAAATAAACAATATGACCTACGAGGAAGAAATCGTAACATTAAAAAGAGAAAATCATAATTTTAGATCACAAATTGAATCATTGAACTCCTCTTTTGAACCTTTCAGAGTTGCGAAGGAAGCTGTTGATGGAATTAGAGAATTATGTGATTATCCTAATACGCCGGAATGTGTTTTTGATTATTTTACTACAGTATTTCCGGAAAGGATTGACTTAACAGAGCAAGGGTGGAAATCATTAAAATATTGTCGGACATCACCGGAGATATTATGGGGAATATTGTTTGCTATGGTTACAGAATTGTATGATTGTTTAAATTGTATGGATTCGTTTGTAAATGCTTGTTCGGAGTTTAGCAATAGAGCAACATGTAAATGTATTCCCGGCAATGGAGCTACAACTAAAAAAGATAGAGATTTGATGAAGAATTTTCTTGATGAGTATCATGGGCAAACGATAAACATTGAACCACATGTAGCGTCAAATACAGGAAAAGAATCAGATCCTAGATTTTATCGGATTTATTTTGCCGTGATAACTGATAATAAGACTCATTTAAAAAAAATAATAGTCGGTTCATGTGGTGGCCATATGGATACAGCTGGAACGAAATATCAAAGTTGATACAGTAGGTATATTGGAAAATGCCGGTAAAAACATATAACAAGCTTGTCCGCGACAGGATACCTTAGGTAATTGAAAATGATAATAAAACTTGTAAAACTCGGATTCTTGATGATGCCGAATATCTTCAGATGATAGATGCTAAGCTAGATGAGGAACTTGCAGAGTATCATAAAGATCAGAATTTGGAAGAATTAGCAGATTTGCTAGAGGTAGTCTATGCTGCAACAAGGGCAAGAGGACACAGCGTTGATGATTTGGAGAATATCAGACGGGGTAAGGCAGAAAAACGCGGTGGGTTTGATGACCATATTTTTCTGGAGACGGTTGAGGAATAGGCTTTGAGAATCAATATAAGAGTAATAACAGGGCTGGGATGTAGTACTTTGCTATGTCTTAGCCTTTGATTATGTCTAGAGAACAAAAATTTGAAAAAAAACAAAAACAATCCGAAAGAGATGGGGTGATTATTGGACATATAATTTTGTAAGATGGTTTCAAGGGGCATTATATGAAAGAAACTCTAATGATGTAGGAAGACAGCGTGTAAGGTTTTTATGATGTGGCTTATGCATACGGCTAGTCATATTGAGATAAGTAAGAGGTACATAATATGGCAAAAAAACCAATTATCACAAAGCATGGCAGGACTAGAATGAAAGAGCGTAGGGGAATTTCCGAGAACAGTTCTGACAAAATTGCAAAAAGGGCAATGGAGCATGGGATAAAGGCAGATGATACTCTGGATGAATTAAGGAAATGGATATTAAATCGAAAGCTTGATTCATTAAGTTCTCTCTATATATATGCCGGTATGGCATATATTTTTAGAAAAAATAAGTTAATAACAGCCATATCGATTCCAGAAGAGATAAACAAGTATCTTAAAGCGTATGTAGAAAAAGAAGCGTGGGATCGTTATAAGAAGTATAGAGCTTCGCTTCACAGAAATTTTCATGAAGAAAAACCGATACAGAAAAGCAACTATATAGATACGAAAACAGTTCAGGCTTTAGTTAATAGATTTTGTAGAGAAAATGAAATTCCTTTTGTGGTGGTAAGTGTTAGACATCAGTACGCTAGGAACTTTTCAGTACATTTTATATCCGATTGCCCTGAGAATGACAAGATGCATTTCAGAAAAATTAGGGAATGGGGAGAATCAGAGAGAGACATAAAGCTAACACTAATACATGATAAAAATGTGGATGGAAGCTATATAACCATAAAAGATCGATAAGGATGAAAAAATGGCAAGGAAAGGAACTATTTGGATAGTATTCAATTGCAGAAATAGGAATAGAGCTGACGTTATATGTAAAGAATGCAAATACAAATTGCATAGATATTTATGGAATTATTGATTTCACTATGTTTGACAATACCTATTATGAGAATGTGAGAAAGAGACTGATTATAATGTATCAACTTGACTACTGAAAAGGACTTCATTGCATAGGGAGGTGTAGAAAATTGACAGTACAAGATATATTTAAAAAAGCTGATAACGAAGTGGTATTTAATGCCTATGGGCTGATAGAACCATTTTTTGGAGATTTGGATACTCATACGATTCAAGAAAAGGCGCAGAAATTAAAAAAACTCAGGAAGATAATTGAGGATAACTGTAAAAAAATCAAGGATTACGATATTGATGAAGACGGTGATCCGCATACTATTTTCATTTTGGAAGAAAAAAGTTCAGAGTGGGGAGAATCCTCTAAGAAGACTATAGATGCTTTTTGTATACGGGATGAAGAAGCATTTGAAGTGATAGCTAAGAAGTTCACAATATGGGACGAGGAAGGAGCGTATCGTCTTAATCATTATGGATTTGACCTTATACCCTTTTGTGAGGTAGCTGGTTATAACGTAGCGGCAGAATCAGTTAGAAAGCTTGGAGTGGATGTCTGCTGCGCAACAATACTCAGAAGAATGTTTTACTGGGGATTTACAGATGAAGACAGGGAAGAAAGAATCAAAGAATTCAAAAATAAACTGGATAAGAGCTTTGGTCAGATTGAAAGAGGCGAGACGGTTTATGCAAATATTATTGATGATGATGAAATTGAAAAAGATCTGAGATCAAAGATGACACCAGATGAGCTTGTCCATGACATATTTTCTGAAGAGTATGAGGATAAAGTTAAGGAAATTGAAGATAGGTACTGTGCAAAGATTATGAACGAAAATCATAAAAAATATATAGAAACTATCCGCAGAGAATATGAGAATAGAAATTCTGTAGATGGAATGAATGATATTTGATTGATTAGAGAATAAGCAGAACGAACATTCGTATTTGTAGGTGTGATTATAGGACAGCATATTTTATAGAATATACTCAGAAGCAAAAACTCACAGTAGTTTTGAGAGGAGTATTTCTATGAAATATGCTGTTTTAGATTTAGAAATGTGTATGGTTCCTAAGGGATTTAGGAAAAGTGGTTATAAATATCGTCAGGAAACTATTCAGATTGGAGCAGTTCTTCTTGATGAGGATTATGAGGTTATAGACGAGTTTAATACGTATGTGAGACCTGAATTTGGATACATAGACAGCTTTATCGAGAATTTGACTGGTATTTCTCAGAGAGATGTTGAGAATGCTCCTTGTTTTGAAGATGCTTTGGAATCCTTTTTGGATTGGCTGCCGGCAGATGATGTCAGATGTGTATCCTGGAGCAATTCTGATCCCAAGCAGATTATCCGTGAAACATTTGAAAAGGGTATCGAGGATGATCGCCTTGAGATTATCTTTGCAAACTGGATTGATTGTCAGAAGACCTTCGGACGGAAGATGGATAGAAGAATGGCATATAGCCTTGAGGAGGCACTTTTCATATCTAACATAGCACCTGAAGGAAGAGCACATGATGGTCTGGTGGATGCTGCCAATACAGCAGTTCTTTTTACAAAGCTAGAGACAGATCCTGATTACAGGCTCAATGAGCTGTATGAGACTGCTAGAAAAGAAGATGTTGATCATCTTAGTTTCTGTATGGGAGATTTGTTTGCAGGATTAGCGTTGGCATAATAGTAGGAGGGACAGAATTATGGCAATCGAGAGAACAATACATATCACCGGTAAAGGAAATCTTAAAGTAAGGCCTGATATGACCAGAATTACTATTACTCTGGAAGGCGTGAAAAAGGAATATTCCAGTACGTTGAAGCAGTCATCGGAGGATACAGAAGAATTAAAAAAAATACTGAAGAAGCATGATTTTTCAAGTGAAGATGTTAAGACTCTTTCTTTTAATGTTGAGGTTGAGAATGAGAGTTATCATGACAAAAATGGCGATTGGAAAAGTAGATTCGTCGGATATAGATTCAGGCATGTTCTTAAGGTTGAGTTTGAGTCTGATAATGACAGGCTCGGAAAGATTTTATATTCCCTTGCGAATGCATTGATAATACGTCCTGAGTTCAGAATCAGTTTCTTTGTGAAGGATGAGACAGCTGCTAAGAACGAACTGCTTGGTAAAGCTGTTAAGGATTCAAGGGATAAAGCTGAAATACTGACCGCAGCTGCAGGAGTAAAGCTTGGAGATATACAGACTATTGATTATTCCTGGGGGCAGATCAATATGGAAATCGCTCCTATGCACATGGATATGCTCTGTTGTGAAACTGCAAAATGCAGTACTGATGGCTATGATATGGATATTGAGCCAGATGATATCGATATAACTGATACAGTTACGGTTGTATGGGGAATATGCTAAAGATTGATGAGGGGAGTGCAGAATGGAATATATTGATTTTGTATTAAGAAGTTTTATAGGAAGTCATTCTGATATTATTGTGTTTTGGATTGGATATATTGAACTGACAGCCTTTTTATCGGTGCTATTGCATATAGTGCTTTTCAAGAACGAGCTTAAGAAGGATTATCCGGATATTCCTTATAATCAGGATACGGGATGGCTTCATGGAGAGTAACATGATATAGAAATAAAGGCATGTATTTTGCTTAAGTGGATATGTAACTGGCAACCCAAAAGGATTATCTTGTATATAGAGATACCACACCGTTTTCAGAGAAGTTATGGAGGGCGGGATCATGAAGAAGACTATAATTACTCTTGTGACAGCATTCGCTGTAGCGATTACCATATTTGCAAGTATACCGATGAGTGTAGGAGCATATAACAGCCAGTGTGTTAAATCTGGATGCACCAGGAAAAGAAGCACCGGAAGCATATATTGTTATGTCCATAAGTCATCTACGAGTTCTTCAAGCAGTACCAAGTCTTATACAAGTACTTCCGTAGGCCATTGCGCTAAGTCTGGATGTACTAGGAAGAGAAGTACCGGCAGCATTTACTGTTATGAGCATAAGCCTACAACAACATCAAGCAGCTCTTCATACAGCAGCAAGAAGAGCACTTCAAAGAAGTCATATTCAAGCTCCAAGAAGAAATATGATTCCTATGATGTATACGATTATAAATCCGCTCAGGATTTTGCTGATGATAAATATGAAGAATTCTACGACTATGAAGATGACTACGATGATGAAGACGAAGCTTATGATGCAGCAGAAGATTATTGGAATGATCATCACTGATCAGAAAGGAGCTGGCTATGAAGGGACCTTTTGATGATATGTTTGGAAATACTCCATTTGATCTGAATAATGACGGGCATATAGATGCCGGCGAATGGGCTTTTATAAATGAAACAGTTTTCAAAGAGGAAGATGATTCATCCGATTTTGATGATGAGGAAGATGAACTCGAGGACGAGCTTGAAATGGCGGGTCTTTCCAGGGATGATCTGGAGATGATGGATCCGGATGAGAGACGTGAAGCCCTCGAGGATGCAGGTTTTGATGCTGACGATTTTGATGATTTTGATTTTTGAGCTATTTACAAATAGTTGTTTTTGTTTGTCATAATGCATATCCGAATGAAATGATCCATCCTCTGGGTAGTAGGGTATGTAGCCACAGGGCATTTTAGTCTGGTAGGGGATTTTGTGAGATCAGCCGGGCTGTACTCCTTTCTAAAATAATAGGCGCCAATAATTTTCAGAAATTGAAGATTACTGGCGCTTTGTTATGTGCTATAAACTAAACCAATCAAAAATCACATGATAATAATTATAAAAATCCAATGAAATTGATATGGGGATATTGCTGGGTGATGTATAACATAATAAACTGATACCCAGATGATGGACTTCAACATGACAGTTGAAATACCCATTGTCTGGGTATTTTTTTATTGGAGGCTTTGCTATGAGTATATTCAGGGAAATGAATATCGAAAAATTGAAAAATAATACAGTTGTCGAGGAAGTTACCCGGAATACTATTCATTTTACTTTTGCGTTTAAAGTGAAAATGTTTGAGAAGTGGAAAACCAAACCAGTTCCAGAATGCCTTAAAGAAGTGTTAGAAAAGGTTGGGATTTTGGAAGAAGACCTTTCTCAATACACAATCAAAGATTTATCCA
>NZ_ATVV01000041.1:0-26057 GCF_000420905.1 Butyrivibrio sp. AD3002
CTGAGGCCGCATAAGTACAATGGTTACAGGCCTCCAGTTGTAGATGAGATTCTGTCAAAGGCTGAAAACATGCCCGCTAGGTGGCAGCTGATGATCTACTTCGGTCAGAAGAAGATACTTGAACTTCAGGCTGCCAGCTGATTGTTCTTAGATTCTGAGCCCGAGGTATTAACCTAGCCACCGCTTTAGCGGCTTGCCCTTGATGGCACAAAAAATAACTGCTACACTGCTGCAAACGACGGAGAAAATCTGATTGTTCTTGAGTTCTTCGCCGTCGGTGATTAACCGTCAGCAGTTATTTTTTGTGCTGTCAAGGGTGGCGTCCGGCTACCTCAACCTATATATCTGCAATTTTCGAGGTTCATCTGAGCCTATTTTTTGACCCAGTTTTTTCATAGATCATTTGACACTATCTAATATAGGAGGCTATCCAGATATCAAAGGTAATAATTCCACATCCAAAGAACAGAACCTCTGCTACATTCTTTAGAAAATTCAGCAAAATATTTCTGTCTAAAAAGTTTCCTGAATCAATCCCTGTAAGAATAAGGTTCAGTATCGTGACTGCAAAAACTACAACAATCATGATCCGCATCACATTCATCATGACTCCGCCGCCTATTCCTAAGCCACCGCACCACTTAATTTTACTCCTTATACAGAAGTTCTCCATGATCTGCATAAGTGGCTCATTCTGTCTGCCCTCTATAAAGCCATTATTTGCAATTGTATATACCCTGATCTTCGGGTTATTGCTTTTGCACCAGACTTCCATCTCCCTTAGAAATGGAAGTACATGAGATGGGACGCCGTCCACATAAAGCGGCATTGCAAAAACAACTGCATCCGCATCCTCAAGTTCTTTTAAGATATTCTCATAATCAGCCTTTGTACGGAGCTTCATTCTCTTTTTTGTTCCGGAAACAAAAATGCTTGTCATGCCGACGATAAAACCTGATGCAGAAAGTCTATTCTTGGGGCTGCAATCAATAAAAACCGTCTTCATATCTTCGATACCTCCAGGTCAGTGATATCATCCATAAATATAATTTCAGCAGACTGATATCCGTGGTTGATCCTGTTTCTCTCCACCATCAATTCCCACGTACTCTTTTCATTATCACTAATATCACCGTAGACTATTACCTTCCATGTGTCCTTTCTTCCGTACCTTAAAGTATGATGCATCTCCCCTCCGCGATATGTGCTCATGGGAGTTGATGTCCCAATTGACCTGTCAAGAATGTTCTTAACCTCCGGGCTGTATCCGCCGTAGCAATTCTCAGTGATGATCACAAGGTCATCAGCCTGTCCGATCACCCTGCACATTTGATGAAGAGAATCCATCATGCCACAGGTTGCCGGGTGTCTTGTCCAGCAGTCAAAGCACCCCTGGCAAGGTGCATACTTACCATCAGCCCATATCACATCCGAAAGCTTTGTGCTGACTTGCTTATGAAAATTCTCGTCAAGATCATGAATTATCATCCTCATATTTGTTCCTTCTTCACAACCTAATTATCTTCTGTTTTAACCTTTCAAAAATTCAAGAACAGCCTGATTAAACCTCCCTGGTTGCTTATTAGCTATAAAGTGATTGCGAAACTGGTATCATGTTTGTTAATGAGAGAAGAATCGGTCGCCCGATTCTTCTCTCCAAGACATGCATCAGTTATTTCCATCTTTCTTCTTCACGGGGATCCAGATTGCACTGTGATAATCCTTATCCGTCATTTCGCCATTTACACAGTCATACCATTCTGCAGATGCATTCCCGCAAAGTTCATAGTCCGGATTACCCGGAAGCCACTCATTGAAAATCTGTGTATTCAGGCTCTGCAGTGCCTCAGGAATAGGGCCGATGCAGTCAAATACTGCCCAGTCACCCATCGGAAACTCATAGACCACCATTCCTTCAGGAACTTCCCCTCCGGCATACTTCCCAGCCACAAGATACCTAAACTTTCCCTCTCCGATATCATCGATGCAGACTCCATACTCTCCAATGCAGTTCTCTACGATAGCCTTCTCATAAGGATTGGCCGGAGCATTCCCGGCATAAACATTTGCTGCATACTTCTCGCAAATCTCATCCCAGAACTTTGGAATCTCCTGATAAGCAGTATCATTATCAAATATCTTTTGAAAACCGATAACCTTAAACTGGAACATTTTTGTAATTTTACAATTCATTTGATTGCCTCCTTGAACCTGTAGTTTTACAGTCAGTGGAAGGAACGTCCTCACAGCCGCCCCATCACGGACCTGTGATGGTGTTACACCGTGAAAGCGAGAAAATGCCTTTGTGAAGCTCTCAGGCGTCTCATAGCAATAAGCGTATGCAATATCGATTACCTTATCATCCGTATTCTTCAGATCCAATGCTGCCTGATACAGCCTGCGGTTTCTGATATACTCCCCGATTCCGTATCCGGTCATCAAGGAGAATCCCTTCTGAAGAAAGAACGGAGAAATATACACCTGATCTGCCACATCCTGCGCACTGATGTTGTCTTTCAGATGTTCTTCCATATAATCAATTGCTGTGCGAATGCTGGTAAGCCACTCCATCTTATACAATCTCCTACTCCGTTCCGGCCGTTGCTAAACATACACCAACGACTCGAAACAGCCTTCCCTTTACCCTGACACAATTAGTATATCTGGTCAGTAAGTACTCATCCTGTCATTTTCTGTTCAAATCTGTCCTATTTTCAGTCCGATTAACTTAAAATTGCTGATTTCTTTGTGCCAAATAGAAACGGTATAGCTTTATTGCTTCTGAAGCGTATCCATTATTTCGAAAATCTGCTCCGATAAAATAAGTAATGCCCACTTTCTCCAAATCTTCATAAAATGTACATCCGACAGCTCCGGCAGGCGAACCTGTTATTGTATCTTCAATCACATAAGCAAGATAATTCTTTCGAGGATCGTCCTCTCGCGCCAGATTTTGTGCTTTGTTGATAACGGAGCTTTTTGTCCTGTACCTAAGGTTATGAAATCAGCTACCGAATCACCCCAAAATCCTCGCTCAGGATCAATCCAACAGATTTTGCCGATCACTGAATTTCCTTTACCGAATGTTGTTACTTTCCGTATTCGTTCACATACTTGATCACATCATTCTTTTTATTTATCTTCTCAATTATTGACGTATCTAATGAACCCAATAAATCCTCAAACTGAATCTGCGACTTTCTTCTTATTTCCTTGAGTTTCTCAGTGTCTTTCCGCTTTCTTTCTGCTTCACTCTTTGGATATCCCTGTCCAAATGGCTCAGAAAAAAGCGCTTCTATTGTCTTTTCAAAGTTATCTTCGCCTGCCCAGGTATAGTCTTCGCCTAGCGGAAGTGAAATAGCATTACCATTATTGATCTGTGCAAACAGATAAGCGTCCTTTGGCGTAGGCGCATATCCACAAATTACTCCAGGCATGCTGTTGCACGCCAGCATCATTCCCTGGCCGGACGAACAACCGGTTACAATGAAATCAACAGCGCCGCTTGAAAGTAGCAAACCAACAAGAACCGAAACATCTATATAGGAGTACTTTTCCTGCTCATCTAAAGTACAGCCAAAGTTTATGACTTCAGCATCTTTAGGGGCATATTTTTTTACAGTATTGAAAATAAGCTCATTTTTTTCAGCCTGAGAGCTCGCTTGAATTATTCCTATTCTCATAACGTCATCCTTAATGTATTTTGTGTTTACTTTTTACCTGCAATTCTGCAACAGATACATATCCTTTCTTAAGTATATCAATTATTTAAGGTATTGACGCTCTCTATAACTATTTCCGGTTCCGTCAGGTGAATATAATGAGTGCTTTTCTTAGCCTGGATCCATATTGCTCTTCTCGAATACCCTAAATACTCTTTCATGATCTCCTGCCACAGTCGTTCGATCCTAGCGGCAAAAGGACGGCTGTTTCCACCAAATTCCATGTTTTCCTTGATTGCTTCCTCAGATGAATGAGTCACAAGAATGATCGGAATATCAGGATATTTTTCCTTAGATACCATATTTTTTAACGATGCATCATCGTGAGCTAACCTATACTCTTCCCTGCATGTGCGTAGATGCGTGGTATTTACAAGCGAATTAAGGATATCCTCATTTTGCTCCTTGGAAAAATTGGCGTAATAAAAAGGCGGTGCCTGACACATCACTTTCTTTACAAAGCCTTTCATTCCAAGCTTAGTAAGCGTTTCTAAAAAAATAAAGTTTTTACTCTTATCTACTCCGGATTTTTTAAACTCCTTCGCAGTTAATTCCTTCTTAAATCTATTATCTTCTGTAGTTAATGGGTCCAAAAGAATTAGTCCCTTTACCATCTCCGGATAGAGACCACAGAACTCGCTGGCATACAGTCCTCCCTGCGAATGTCCTATTATCACCAGCTTTTCATCATGCGGGATTTCATCTAGGAGATTCATTAATTCTTTAGCAATATTCGTAGGCGTTCTTTCTTTATCACTCTTATCACTGTGATTTATCCCGGCTCTTTCATAGACAAGCACACCGTGATTCTCTCCAAGCTCTCTTGCAAGCGCTTCCCATTCAGCTATGCATGCTCCAAGGCCCATTTCTATTACGATATCTACAGTTTTACTTCCAAAAATCTTATAATTCATGATAGCATTCCTCTTTCCGATTCATCCTACCCTTATGCCCCACGCAGAAGACTTGCCTAATGCATTTCTCCCACCATTCTCAGTACTTTACCTGCACTCTGCAAGTGTTAATACATCACAGCCCTTTTTGGCATAATAATCATACATCTCAGGCAACTTCTTCAGATCATAGCTTGTCACACAATCAGATATTACATGCACAGTGTATCCGCATTTTGCAAGGTTATAGCTTGTAGATTTCACACACCCCGTTGCATCAGCTCCAGCGATATAGAACTCTTTTATTTCATTATTTTCAATAAAGTTCGAAAACGCCTCACAGGTGAGTGCACTTGCTTTTGATTTTTCAAAAATATTGTCTGACACAACATTTAATTCCGGGACTAGCTCAGCTCCCTTGCTGCCGGGTTTAAAGGTTCTTGTTTTCTCAGACAGATTAAAATGTTTTATATAGATTACGCGCATGTCATTTTCAGATGCCCAGTTAATAGCTGCATTTACACGCTCTATGATCAATTTGTAGTTTTTTGTGATATCGTTCTGAAGGTCTATAACTATCAATGCCTTATTTTCCATAAATAATTTCCTCCTGATCTAATGGCTTATTTTTATACAGCATAACAAACAAACTGCTGTATCTTGCTCTTTTCACCAATTTATATAAGTTTTACACTGATTTATTGCAAAAAAATGCACTGTGGGTTGTGCTCCACAGTGCATATTGTCTCTCAAATTCTTATATTTATTTCAACGTTTACAGAACACTAAATGCCATGTCATACATTTCTCTGGCATCATTGGTATTTCTTATATAGTTTGGCTCATCCGGCTCATATCTGACATATTTTTCAACTTCTTCAATAAGAGCCAGGTAACATACTGCTAATGCATATCGTATTTCAGTCTCTTTTGAAAGAACTATCCTTTCTGTTGCAGTTTCATTATAGATATCCAGCTCTTTCTGTTTAGTTGACAACGGTGCTTTTTGCCCGCTACCAAGGGTTATGAAATCTGCTACAGGATCACCCCAAAAGCCTCGCTCAGGATCAATCCAGCAGATCTTGCCATCGTGATAAAGGACATTACTGTCCCACAGATCAAAATTCACCATTCGGCAAGGTATACTCATAAGGAGCTTTGCATGTTTATCAATATATGAAATAAACTTCTCCCCATCAGGGGTCTCGTATCCAAGAGCCTTACAATCCTTAACAAGATTACCCGCCATGGACTTTAGCGCATCATACCATGTATCGTGAAGTCCGGATTGTATGTAGCCAAATCTGTCATTTTTGATCCTGTGTATCTTGGCAAGCATTTCTATTTTCTGCTTCTGAACATTTTCATATTCATGATCCGAGAAATTCACAGCCCACAAAGGCTCTCCTTCCATCATCTGCATGATGAAGCAGTTACTCTTTACGATGCTTTTTGAAAAATCAGACACATATACTTCCGGGCAAAGAATATCTGTGTTTTCATGCATTTTCTCATACCAGAACACTTCTGATCCCATCATGTTTTTCTCATATGAAAGAACCGTAGCCCCCTCCGGAGGAGCTATCTTGAGGGCAGAACTCTTTCCGTCATCAAGCATTACCTTATATGCAGAATTGAACTCTCCATTACCAAGTGGTGCCATATCTGACACATTCCCAAGTTTATGGAATGCGAAAAGCTCCTTTATTTCTTCTAGGGTTGCTTCATATTTCGTTTTACTCTTGATCATTATTTAAGCCCTTTCTCTTTTTCCCACTCTGTACGCGTAATAGCATATGCGTAAGATATTTCATTCTTTGGATCAGGGTATTCTTTCACTTTTTTCATACCATTGGCCATAGCTGTTGAGTAGGAGCCAATATTGGTATACTTCATATAAGAGTAAATCTTATCATAATCTGTATTCTTAAATGCCCAGTCTCTGCATGCGCGCGCAGCTTCTTTTGCAAATCCCTGTCTCCAGAATTTCTTGTTAATGTGGTAGCCTATTTCAGGTAGCAATTCTCCATCAATATTCTGGATTGTAATACCACAATCGCCTATGAATTCCCCTGTATTTTTAAGTGTGACTGCCCAAAGGCCAAATCCATAGGTTTTGTAATTATCAAGATTCCAGGTTATCCATCCCATTGTCTTCTCTTTATCAAACGGGGCCGGCTAATGCTGCATAGTCTCAGGATCAGATAATATTTCATACCAGGAATCAAAATCATCTACTGTGAATTCTCTGAGGATCAATCTTTCCGTTTCTATTTTCATGGTAGCCTCCCTGATCATTCATGCTAATCAATTATTTTTTTTGGCCATTTACAGATTCCCACCTCAAGAGCTCTTTCTTCCTTCAGATGAAAATCTGCATATTTACAATACCAGCAGCCTTTCAAGCTTGGAATTGCATCCTCTCTTGGAGTGTATGCAGGGCAAATATCTTCTGGCCACACACTTCCGTCTCTCTTAAGAATATCATAATTGTTTGCTTTATTATCCATTGCATAGCAGCAAAGAAATATATTCCCAGCCTCAAAACCTTAGTCTTAAGATTCTGAGAAGCCACGCAGACGGCCATGCTGAGCCAGTCATATCCCGGATAGACAAGGGGCGAAAACACGACCATAGCCGTATATGATAGCAGACTGATTATTCCGCATATACCAAGCTTTGTTAATTTCATAATGTGTCTCCTGTTCTGGGTTTTGTCTTAGTAGGGTGTGCATTTGAAACAAATATCATGGCATCATATGATTCATGTGGATTTCTCCATTCCCTGTAGGTATAAGGGATAGCTTTCATTACTATTCTATTAAGTCCTCCAACGGACTGATCTCCCAGGTTTCCCAAGAATATATATCCATTAATCTGAGCTGCAATGCTTGAATCATCCGGAACCTTCGAAAAGTCAAGCAAACATACGTCATTCCCACTCTTATATGCTGCTTTTGCCAGGGGATCATGCGAATATGCTGTGAAGGTTGTACGCTGCTTCTCATTCTTTGGCATATTGCAGGTTGTTTTATAAAAATCTGTTCCTATGCTGAAATATGCATCCCTGCCAATCTCATCCGCAAGAATGTTTCCCATAACCTTATCTTCTCCGCCACGGAATGTTCCAAATTGTTCCATATGTCCGTTATGTCCGGACAGGAAGACCATCTTGTTGCCAAGCTGTTCTTCCTGATCCAAAATCCACATCGCATTCTCTGCCATAAAGCTGTCACGAAGTCCAAATGAGCCTGTAGGATTTTTTTCATATTCATCAAAAAGCCTGCTGTTTTGTATAAGCACATCTGCATAATGCGCTGCTGCCTGATAATGATTTTCTAACAAAAGGTCTCGTACTTCTGTAAGAATCTTTTCTCTGTCTTCCAATCTAAACTCATCCGAATATTCAGCTCCATCCATTAGCTGTTCAAGCTTGGTGGTACTGATTCCACATTCTGTCAGCGCTTCAATGACATATTTAAACTCATATTCTTTATCCTGCATGTCGAATCCATAGAATCGTATATCCTGTCCTTCTACAGCCGTCTCATTGTAAGATCTCATCCAGGATATGAGATCTGCCATCTCATCTGTTCTGTAAATCTGAAATCCAAGAGTTTCGGTTGCTTCTTCCAAAGTTCCCTCCCCTCCATGGATGTAACGGTTTATAGCTTCACAGCCACCGGTATCTGCCTCCAGAACAAATGCTCTTATTCCTTTGTTTTCTACCATGTCCTGAAATACAAGTTTCTTTAGTTCCTGAAACTCCTTGTTACCGTGTGTTGCTTCACCAAGCGCAACAATACGAGTACCTTCAGGAACATCTATACTGGGAAGTTTATCACCTGTGATTTTCTCTGCATACTTTGCAAATTCATCTATATCCGCGCTTTTCCCTGTGCTAAATCCTCCAAAATGGCTATACACAAGACCGCAGACTACCATTACCAGCAACACAGTAGTCGTAATGATCACTCCAATAGGTTTCTTTTTTCTCTTTTTCAACTCAGTCACCTCCATTCCAAAAAATACACTACTACAGAGAAAAACAGACCTTATCAATTACACTGATAAAGGTCTGTTTTACACTTACTTTTTTGTACGAAATAGGCAAAAAATTCTTTTGTTCAACTTAGTATTTTCGCTAGCTATTTTCTTATAACCCACTACATATCATATTGAAACATCAATCGAAGCTCCATCTGAAACCGGAGCTGCCATTGCAGGCATTGATACGGTTACCCCCTGCACTACCGGGCTTCCAACCGCTGCAGAAGCTGACTGTCCACCTCCCATACCGGGAATACTTCCGGCTTTTCCAAGCTCATGCTTGATCATATCTTTAAGATATTCCATATTTGCTTTTACTATAGCCTTGTTTTCTGAAGCCCTGTGCTTTCTCTTTAGATCCTCAAAATCCTCTTTGCTCATATGCGGATCTACCACTTCCATATCTTCAAGCATCTCCATGGTTTCTTCCAACTCTTCCAATTCTTCTTCGCCAAATTCAGAGATCATCTTGTTCAGGTCTGCCATCATTTCATCCGAAACATCAGCCCCACTCTCTTCTATCTGCGAGAGGACATCCTCCAACATCTCCTCGCGCTCATCGAAGATTTGGTCTTCTTTCTCAGTGATCTTTTCTTCCTCTGCCTGTGTTATGGCACTCTGAATACCCCGAACAGCATCTTCCTGTTCGTCAAGGCGCTCATCCTGCTTCTGAACACGAGCCACCATTTCTTCCAGCTCCAGATGATGTTTCTTTTTCCTTGCCACCATTTCCATGCGCTTTGCATGGGTTAAAGCAAACTGTAGTTCCTCAGGATCACCATCCCCCGCAGAAATCTTTCTCTTTATCTGCGTCACAGCTCTTTTTGCTGCCAGTACTGCCTGCCCGGCACTGTTTGATGTCTTGGCACTCTGTATTTTGGATGCAACCTCTTTATAATTATAGGTCGGCTTAGGCGCTGTCTCTTCCTCTGCTGCATCCGGGGAACCGGATGATGTCAGAAAATCATTTATTTTTTTATTATTCTGATCTTGCTGAGAATCCTGCTTCAGTGAGCGTATCATCTGCCGCATCTGCTGTGATAATCCTTTTCGATCATTAACCTCATTGTCTGTTCTTCTGTCAAAGCTTGATACAAAAGGATTTACCGGCATCTTTCCCATAACTGTATTTTTCATGGCTCCGTCAGTCTTCTGAGCATAGAGATTCCCCTGGGCATTCTTCATGTACTGTGAACTATATAGATTATTCGCAATAAATGATATATTCATGCCGTACCTCATAACATGTAGGAATCGTATTTATACGATTCCTCTCGCGCCAGCCGCACGCTGCATAGCAGCAATTTCCACCGTGCGGCTGTGTGCATAAAACATCAGCCTCTGAAATCTATCTTTGTTCCTACCATTTGCTCGGCCTGAGTCATAACTTTTCCGGATGCATTATTGTATGAGTATGTCTGCACCTTGGAGAGAAGTTCATCCATGGAATCTGCTTCGAATGTTACATATTCCTCGTTATCTGTGATCTCAGTTTCTTCTTTATCAGTATCTGCTTTTTCTGCCTTTTTGTCCCTGGCTTTTTGGATCCGTTCTTCCTGAGCTTTCTTTTCCGCTTTCTTCTTCTCCTGAAGTTTCTGAGCCTTCTTCTCTGCTGCTTTCTTTTCTGTACGCTTTTTCTGAAGATCTGAAGATTTATTTACAGTGGCAAAGAAACTCTCCTTACCATTAGAATCAACACTCATCCCAAAATTCTTAACACTTGCGCCGCTGCTGGCAAGTCCCATCTTAGCCTCTGACATCTTTGTCTGTGCCATGGCAATGATTCCTTCATACTTCTTACGATATGATTCATCCGTCGCCATCCGCTCAAGCTTCTCTTCATCTATAAGGACTACCATTTTGTTGGCATTGCCATAGGAGGCAGCATTCTGCTGGACCTGTGCTTTCATATCCTTGCTGACAGCAATGAACTCCATATTATGATATTTTGATTTCAGCGAATTATAGTAGTCCTTTGCCTTATCGGAAAGCTGCACATCTCCAATAATCATCCCATATTCAGTTTTTCTGGGCACAAGTGAACTCGTGGTATCTATCGGACTCCACGCTTTTGTTTCTACTTTAGCCTGCTGAGAATTTTTTGCTGAACCAGCCTGATCTGCCCTACCTGTATCAGGAGTCTTAGACACTCCCGATTTCTCGTTATAGGCACTCTGATTTATCTGCTGATATGCAGAAATACCATTAATTCCTGTCATACTGATCTACCTCCTTGTAAAAAAGCCGACATCCTTTTCATTCATTTATATCTAAAAACACATAGTAAGACACTTATCCATTTCTTATATTTTTTATCGTCTTATTTACTGCTTGAATGTACCCTTAAATTATTAAAAAAGTATAAAGTTCTTTGTACCCTTAATTGTTGTACAAAAAAGGCCTTCAGAAAACAAATCCTGAAGGTCTTCCATATTACTGTAATACCAGGCTATGCCATCACTTTTGACCGGCTGATAAATACTTCCGGAGAATCGGAACTTACCTTTGTTCCTCTAAATCCAAAGATTAAGATTCATGGCAAGCTGATATGGAAGAAGTATCAGATATTATCACCATCAATAAAAAAATTCATTGAAAAAATGAATGTCATATTATGATTGGCGCGCATTGTATGAACCCCGCCATCTATTCAGCTGCCACCCTCTCACCCTAATCCTACATCCAGCGCCATCATGAGTATGAATCCCAGGGCAAAAGAAATTGTTCCAATATTCGAATGCTCACCCTCGGACATTTCAGGGATTAGTTCCTCTACTACGACGTATATCATGGCTCCTGCTGCAAAGCTCAAAAGATATGGCATCAGAGGAATAAAAAATCCTGATGCAGCAATGACCAAAAGCGCACCTATCGGTTCAACAATTCCGGACAGAACGCCATAAAGAAACGTCTTTCCCTTAGGAACACCCTCACCTAAAAGCGGCATTGAAACAATTGCTCCCTCTGGAAAGTTCTGTATAGCAATACCGATTGCCAGCGCCAGAGCTCCTGTAAAAGAGATCGTGCTGTTTCCGTAAAGCCAGCCAGCACATACTATTCCTACAGCCATTCCTTCAGGAAGATTATGGAGAGTGACCGCCAGGACAAGCTTTGTTGTTCTCTTTAGCCCGCTCTTTGGACCTTCCTCGTTTTTATCCAGATGCATGTGAGGCGTCACCATATCCATTACCAGAAGGAAAAGCATTCCTATCCCGAATCCGACAGATACAGGAATAAACCCAAGCTTTCCCATATCTGCTGTCTGATCAAGTGCAGGAAGCAGGAGGCTGAAAAAAGATGCGGACACCATCACCCCCGAAGCAAAGCCTGTCAGCGCACGTTGCATCTGCTGGCTCATCTCTTTTTTAAACAAAAATACACTGGCAGCGCCAAGCGCCGTTCCAAGGAATGGAATGATGATTATATTCCACATATCTTGTAGCTCCTTTCCTTTAGTAATGTCATATTTAAGTCTTATCAGGCCAGGGAACAACAATTTCAGCATTGGGTGGGTAATCTCTTTCTTGTTCCATTGTCCCCTGTTTCCCACTTACTATATTATGCCTTTTTGCGGCACATTCGTAAAATTACATAAAATCCATAATTCTTATTGAGGTATCCCCCAAAAAACAAAATATATATTCTCTTTAAAATCACTATATATCTCGGATTTTGCTACCTGTTCCGAAGACTCTTCTTTTTTCACAACCTTGTCAAGCACAAGTAATTTATAAGACTATTCTCGCTAAAACCAGAGTTCACCTTTCCAACATCACGATATATTCCGGTGTTCCTTCCTCTGGTTGTCTCTTCCCGTTGAGTTTAAATCCATGTGTCTCATAAAACCTGACGGCATCTACATTCTTTTCCAAAGTCCACACAAATTTTACATCAAACTTCTCTTCCACAAACTCTAGCAGCTTAGAGCCGATGCCTTGTCCCCAAAAGAAGTAATCCACGTATAATTCAACGATCTCTTTTCCTTCCAGATGGATCATTCCTTTAACTATGCCATCATCATATACCCAGACTTTATCCAGTAGTTCAGGAGCTCTGAATTCATCAGCGACCCTGACTACTTGCAACTCGTTAAAAGAGTAATCGTCGTTATGAAAGATTGATCTGTACTTTATTCTCTTTGTAAACACCAGGATTTCGGCAATCCTGGATAAATCCCTGAGTTCTGCTTTTCTTATCACGTTTCTGTATCCCCCTTACCGATAGATTGCCTGGTCAATGTCCATTTTCAATTGAGCATCTGATGTCATGACATCAACATCGACATATCTTCCAAGCTCGACGCAATCGCCGAGGTCGAGCTTCTCGGAATACTGCCAGATTACAAAGTCCTGCACCGGAAAAAAGAATGTATTCCTGATCCACAGCGGATTTTCTCCGATCTCTCCTCTTAAATACTTGAAATAGAAAGTCTGCGTGGTGTAAATAACAGGCTTTGTTCCATACTCCTCTTCCATGAGTGCTGAGAGTTCTTTTAGCTTTGATATAACCAGTTCTTTCTGAGGTGGATTCTTTCGCATATCACCGTACCACTCTACGTCAATTGCTGGGATCAGCTCCATTTTATATTCTTTTACAGCTTCTCTGAAGTTGTCCATCTGCGTCTCTGATGAGCTTTCAAGACTTAGGAAATGGTAAAATCCGTAGTTGATATCAGTCTTAGAGACACCATCATAATTGTCTGCCAGTTTTTCATCCACATAGCCGCTTCCCTCGGTCGCCTTTATATAAGCAAAAGAAATGCCATGCCCTGAAACCCTAGGCCAGTCAATATTCCCCTGATGATGAGATACATCTATTCCCTTTATTGAATATCTTTTTGAAGCTACAGGGGCCGATACAGCTATCATAAAGCAAATCAGTGCCGCAAAAATCAAGCCCCCCACTACCAATGCTGTCTTTCGTGGTATTTTCATATATGCCAGACCTTTCTACCTGATCCTATTATTATACAGCTAATCGCCATTTTGTATTGGATTTTGGATCATAGTAGAGTCGTATTACTCTTTTCATATTCATAACAACAATCAGGCACTCAAAAACGAAGGTGTAATCTCCCACAAAAATACCGTCTTCCGTTGTGTGCGTGCCCTTTTTCTCGCTCTCTCTGTAAGCCTTTATAGTATAAGTCTCATATTCCCCATCATCATTCATAAAGCGCAGACGCAGCGGAATGATGCTTCCATCCGCCTTGTGTTCGCTGATAACATCCACTTCATCAATGACTCTGCTCATAACAAAATCTCCTGAATCTATATCCATCAAATCATCAATAGGATTATCCCCGTCAGCTATATTTTCCCTTTTAATCAGGTCTCTGTTCTTATAAGGGACATCTTCCGAGATCAGACGCTCTTTTTCTCTCAGTGCCTCCTCAAAGCCCTTAAGCGCCGAAAAGGGCATGAACTGGCTTGCCCTGTCTGCTCTTGGCATAAAACGCGCCTCCTACTTTTTGTGTCCGCCTATCTGGGCGTTTCTGGCTATCGAATTACCGGCTTCATATAGGTCCATCCCCTTTAAGACGGCATTTTTCCCATAGCGGGACTTTATCCGGTTCACCGACCTGGTCACCTTCCTGTCCTTCTCCATAACTTCGGGATCAACAAAAAAGCTGTACTGCTCAAAGCATTCGTCAAGTACGGAATTGGCGCTGAGAATAACTCTCCTTATCGGTACTATCCTGTTGGTAGTCTTATAGTAAAGCCTGACATAAGCATCCATCAGTATCCGGTAGGAATTTGTCGTAACCTGCAAGGTCATATTCCCGCCGGTAGATGGATACGTTCCTGCGCTGTAGCCTATATAAAGCGAGACATTATTGCTGACCACATGCGCCGCAACCATATCAAGCGAGAGCTCGTCCGCCATCTCCTTCACTATAATCACAGCTTCATCAAAACTGTAATCTCTCATCAGCACCTGACCGCAGGAAAGAGATTTGGAGCGGGTTCTATAGTTTTTGATGTCCTTCATGGTGCAGGATTCCCGTCCCCATGCATGGTCTATAATGTACTCCGCAAGAACTCCGAACTGTTTATACAACAAGTTTTCCGGATAAACCGCGATATCTCCCTGGGTATACATCCCAAGCGCGTTGAGCCTTCGCGCAGTTCCGGGGCCGATGCGCCAAAAATCGGTGAGCGGCCTGTGTGTCCAGAGCCTCTGTCTGTAGGATTCCTCGTTGAGCTCCGCTATGAAGTCCGGAGAATGCTTCGCCAGTATATCAAGGGCCACCTTGGCAAGATACAAATTAGTACCGATGCCACAGGTAGCCCTTAGTCCCAGCTGTTCTCTTATGTCGTTCATGATGCTCAGTGCCAGGTCATGGGGCGATAGTCCGTAAAGCTCCAGATAGGCAGTCACATCCAGAAAAGATTCGTCGATTGAGTAAACATGTATATCTTCCTTAGCGACATAGCTCAGATATATCCCATAAATATCCGCGGATACATCTATATATCTCTGCATCCTGGGAGGCGCTACGATATATTCCAAATTCTTTGGAATCTCATATATCCTGCAGCGGTTCTTAATTCCAAGGGCCTTCATGGCGGGCGTGATGGCCAGACAGATAGTCCCCTTGCTGCGCTCCTTATCAGCCACAACAAGAAGAGCCGTCATGGGATCCAGCCCCCTGTCCACGCACTCCACACTGGCATAGAAGCTCTTTAGATCAATTATGAAATATGTTCTCTGCTCTCTATCCATAGGCATACCTTTTTAAAGTATCGAATGTATGTTCCGAACTTTTGTTCATTAATAGTATACCCATCGAACGAATGTTTCAAGCGAACAAAATATTAATTTTTGATGAACAGATTTTTTATGCAGAAGTCACTAATCCATGTCAAGATATGCGCCCTTCATCGGACTTACCACATGCTCTCTGAAAAGTCTCAGCACACCTTTTTGGTATTTACCGCTGCGCGGTTTCCAGTTTTCCTTTCTGTTCTGAAGGATTCTGTCAATCTCCTCCGGAGACCTCCTTTCACCCTTTATTCCGATTATATTAAGTTTCCTCTCTCTGACATCAAGCTCGATGAGATCGCCCTCTTCAACCAGCGCTATAGGCCCTCCCGAAGCGGCTTCCGGAGAACAGTGTCCTATCACGGGACCTGTGGAGGCACCTGAAAAACGGCCATCTGTGATAAGGGCAATGGATCTTCCGAGCTCCTTATCCGAGCTAATGGCTTCCGAAGTGTAAAACATCTCCGGCATTCCGCTGCCCTTGGGCCCCTCATACCTTATGAAAACCGCATCATTTTCCCGGACCTTGTGGTGAAGAACAGCCTCAAGGCACTCTTCCTCCGAGTCAAAGGGGCGGGCATACAAAACGGCCTTCATCATCTCCTCCGGGCATGCTGTATGCTTAATTACAGCTCCCTCCGGCGCAAGATTGCCTTTTAATACCGCTATGCTTCCGTCAGTGCCAATGGCATTGTCATAGGATCTGATAATATCCCGCCTTGTAGCCTGCACATTATAACGGTGGTTAAACTCCGAAAGTCCGCGCCCGCACTTTTCATAATACCCGTTATTTTTTAACTCCATGAGGTTCTCGCCAAGAGTTTTCCCTGTAACGGTCATGGCATCAAGGTGAAGCTGGTCTTTTATCTCCTCCATTATTGCAGGAACACCTCCCGCATAGAAAAAGCACTCAGCAGGCCATTTTCCGGCAGGTCTGATATCAAGAAGATAGTGGGCTCCCCGATGAAGACGGTCAAAGGTGTCCCCGTCTATCTCTATTCCGATCTCGTGCGCTATTGCGGGAAGATGCATGAGACAGTTCGTGGAGCCTGAAATTGCAGCGTGCACAAGGATCGCATTTTCAAAACTATCCAGAGAAAGAAGCTTCGAAGGTCGCATATCTTCGCTACCCGCCATCTCTGCCGCTCTCATTCCGGATCTGTAGGCGCAGTCACGTATCTCTTCGCCCGAAGCAGGTAGAAGCGCGCTTCCGGGAAGTGCAAGTCCCAGAGCCTCCGCCATTATCTGCATGGTAGATGCTGTACCGATAAATGAGCAAGCGCCGCATCCCGGGCAGGCATTGGCCTTTGCCCAGTTAAGCTTATCCTCTCCGATTTCTCCTCTCTCATACTTCGCGCTGTACATGCCAAGCTGCTCCAGTGTCAGCATTTCCGGCCCTGCCTTCATAACGCCTCCGGGCACAAAAACAGAGGGAATGTCGACGCGCAGCATTCCCATCAGATTCCCGGGAACCGATTTATCACAGCTTGCAAGATAAACACCTGCATCAAAAGGTGTAGCATTTGCCTGGATTTCGATCATTCCCACCATCATTTCACGACTCGCGAGGCTATAGTTTATTCCGTCTGTGCCCTGGCTTTCCCCGTCGCACATATCAGTGCAGAAATATCTAGCACCATGGCCGCCTTTTTCGGATACACCTCTAAGAACTTCCTCCATAAGCACCTTCAAATGTACGCTTCCCGGATGGCTGTCACCATAGCTGCTCTCAACAAAAATCTGAGGCTTGGAGAGATCCTCGTTCTTCCATCCCGTCCCAATCCTTAGCGGATCAAGTTCAGGAGCCATTTTTCTCATCTGCTGACTTTTCAATTCCATGTCCGACCTCCGGATTTTCCGATATTCCTACGTGATTTTTGATGTAGCCCTTTTTAAATAATTCTGTAGCCTGCCTTATCAAGAACCTCCTGCGCAAGCTCGAAATTCTCGGCCTTAACCAGAATATAATCCGTATTAAAAGTCGAAACAGCGAAGATTCCTATATTGTTCTTGGCCAATACCTTGGATATCCCCGAGAGAATTCCTATGAGTGAAAAATCGAGTTCTCCCTGTATTCTGAAGCACTTCCAGCCATCGTTTCGTTCCACCGTATTTTCGGGAACCGTCTCGGTCCGGCACACGAGAGAAATCTCCTCATCCGTTTTTCCCACGAAGCAAAAGTCCTGCTGTAAATCTATCTTAGAAATATCCTTAACCTTGCATACTGTAAAATCATATGGTAACCGCAATAATTTCATAATTACACCAACCTTTCCTTCACAAGATCTTTATCTTCGTCATATTACAAATTGCTGACAATATAGTTCCAGATTGCCGTTGTGGGCTTGGGATTGTAATGTATTCCGTCGGGCGATATCTCTACGTTGTTCTTAACATAGGAATATACGTCTATCACCTTCACGCCGTGAGCACTTGCCCATCCGGTGACGCTCTGGTTAAAGGCGATCATTTTTTCATTTGGATAGTTTGCGACATCGAATTCGCCGCTGAGGGATTCATCCGCAGTAGGGCCTACTGTACAGATAACAACTGTTTTTCCCTGGCTTATCAGACTTTCGTATACAGACTCGTATAAAGCCGCATCGTTGTTATCATTGCAGCCAAGCCATGATACCAGCGTGTCAAACTCCCCTGTGCCATAGCGACCGATAACATCAGTGAGGTATGCACAGTGGCAGCCGTCTTTTGCAAAAACCCTGATTCCGCCGGCATCATAATCGTAGATTTCCTCTGCATTTCCATCAAACATATCAACTGTTCTTGAATCTCCCACAAAGAAGATTCTGCCATAGCCGGTGCTCTCCTCTTTAGGAGTCTCCTCCTCGGAAGTAGCCTCGGTTGCTTCGTTTTGTGCTTCATTTTGTGCTTCCTCTGCGGGAGCAGCCTCTTCCTTCTCAGAACCGGCTTCATCGCTTTCAGTCTCGTTTTCAGAAGCTGTCACAGGCTCGTCAATATCATTATCAAAATTGCTCTCAACCCCTGAAGGGCTCTGGCCGGAAGGAGTTGCCACGCCGGATGATGACGGTGACGAATCATCACCTATACTTTCAGGCTCGCTCATGTCCGGCGCGTCACTTTCAAAGCTTGTAGACGGTGATCCGGTATCACCGAAATCTTCCGATGCATTATCGCTTGAAGGAGCTTGTGCAAAATCGGATGCCGGAGCACTGCTGTCGCTGCCATCGTCTGTGGCATTCATTGTCGGCGTCTCATCGGCGCTCTGATTTGAAACCGTTTCGGTCTCTGAAGGAGTGGGCAGAGCCGGCCTTTCGGTGTTTGTACTGTTTCCACAGCCTGACATGATCAGGCATGCTGCTATCAAAATAAACAATCTTTTTTTCATACCAAATGTCCTCTTCTTTTTCAAAACTTTTTAAACAGTATATCACATCGCAATATCTGCCACGATAAAGCCTATAAATGGTTAGCACTAAGCACTTACGATAAATACACTATTTATGTGTGGTACAATACTTACCATGTGAAAAAAATCAAAATAAAAATATTAGGGAGCTATCATGAAAAAGAGAATTTTAATTGGGCTATTGGCAATCAGTTTGTCTGTTCTATCCGGCTGTGGCCAAAGCGCTGCAGAGAAGGAAGCCGCACCGGCTGAAGCAGCCTCGCAGGAGGCTGCTTCTGCGGAAGAGACTGTATCTGAGACAGAGACAACTGCCGAAGAAAATACTGAGGTTGCCGACGGAATCGCAGAAGCAATTGAGCAGGAAACCTCCTATACAGAGGAAGCTGACGTAGCAGATGCCGATGAGAATGCAACAAGTACTGAAGATGAGAGAATCGCAGAAGCTGAAGTCGGTGACCTTGTACTTCCCAAGTACACTGCCCTGAGAACGGATGAGGCTTCAGGTACCGTAGAACATATCTCATATCCCGCCCACGACTATGCAGGGGACGGCCATGAGATCACAAAGGAAGCAAATATCTATCTTCCTGCCAACTACAGCAGCGATAAAAAATATAATGTTCTGATTCTGCTGCACGGAATCGGCGGCAATGAAAACGAATGGGGATTGGATAAGAAAACTTCCAGAGTTAAAGCACTGATGGATAATCTTGCTTACTACGGAGACATTGATCCCTTCATAGTTGTAACACCCAATGGCAGAGCCTGCGATCTTGAAGGCGAAGGCGGTTCCGGAATAGACGGATTCTACAAATTCGGCCAGGAGCTTCGAAACGATCTGATTCCTTACATTGATTCACACTACAGCACCTATGCTGAATACAGTGAAGGTTATGATTTGTCCGAAGCAAGAGCACACAGAGCCATTGCCGGCTTATCCATGGGCGGTATGCAGACAATAAATATCGGAATAGGCGAATGCCTCGATATGTTTGGATATTTTGGAGCCTTTTCCGCAGCGCCTACCAGCAAAACTGCGGCCCAGACAGCTTCTCTTCTTAAAGACAATACTTATCCCATATACTATTTCTACAATATATGCGGATTACAGGATAGAACAGCCTATTCAAGCGCTTCAGCGGCCGCAAAATCACTGCCCGCTCTCTGCGATCAGTTTGTGGATGGTGAGAACTTCATGTGGCAGGAGCTTAACGGCGGCCACGATTTTCACATCTGGTATCTGGGCTTCTACAATTTCGCCCAGCTGGTATTTAAGGCGGAGGCTTGATTTCCCGTTAGAGCCCGCCCATGGAGCGAAAAAAATCGACTACTGATTTAGTAGTCGATAGTTACAAGCAATCCGTTACCTGATGCTTCTGAAACAGTGTACTTTTCCGGTACACTGTTTTTTAATGTGTCCGGAACAATTGCAAAGGGTTCTACTCCCAAAGCCTCTCCTTCCGTAATCTCCTCAAGTGAATACGGATCATCGGAAAGCTCAAGATCTGTCTGTATCAGATCCACAAAAGGCAGCTCATAGATCTTTTTTGCTACCGCAATAAGCTTATCAACCTTTTCACGGTCATATACTATCTTGTGGTCCTCCGCCTTTATAAGATCATCCTCGGGAACAATAATATTTATTGTAAAAATCCCCTTCTCCGGCTGATTCAGTATAAAGCTTCTGACTTCGGAAAAACCTTCCAGGACATGCACAATCTGTATATAATCATTCCCGGCGTGTTCCTTAAAAGCAAGCCGATAGTTATCTTCCAGCTTCTTCTGATTGCTATCCATGAGTTCATCATAAGGTATATCCATAAACGGCCAGTACTCGCCAAGAAGATTCAGTCCCGCCGTCGGCAAAACCTTGTAAAAGTCCCTAAGAATAGTATCGTATATATGGTCTCTGTTACATTCAGAGACCAATGAAAAATATGCCGGCATGCTTTCCCCCTCGCTATGCATACAGTCTCTCTCATCAAAAGCTTCAAGATTGACTGGCATTCTTATTAAATTTTTTAGCCTATTTATTCATTATACGATATATAAATGTAAGTGCAATTCCCAAAATTGATAAAATCATTGCTGCATAATAAGCTGCCACATAAGTACCCTGCATACTGTAGATCCTGCCTATGATTATCGGCGCAAAAAATCCTGAAAATGCAAAACCAATAAACATAATTCCATAATTTACGCTTGAATACTTTGCACCGAATTTCTCGTTGGTAAAACCGGGATATATTCCCATAAATCCGCCAAAACATATACCTATGATGCAAATTCCCGCATAGAGAGTAAATGCGCTGCCCTCTCCGGTGATTATAAGCATGAAAAGGCCAACGATCGAGCAAAAAAGCAATATTGTGAGCGTATTGATCTGGCCGATAAGGTCAGAGATAAATCCTCCGAGAATTCTTCCACCTGTATTGAAAAGAGCCAGAACAGATACAACAACAGCAGCTGCCTGCGAGCTCATAAGCACCTGATTCTGCGCAATCGGGGAAGCCTGCGAAATGATCATCATACCCATAAATGCGCCGCAGCACATAAGCACCATCATTACGTAGAATTCCTTGGTCTTAAGCATCTCGCTCCAGGTATAATCCTTAGCTTTTGATGCTTTTGTATTATCGGAAAGAGGTGCAACATACCCTTCCGGCACAAAGCCGTCCGGACAGGGAAGAATCAGTAATGATGCGGCAAATACAATAATAACAATCGCTATTCCAAGTATCTTGAAAGCCATTGTTACATCCATTTTGGAGATGATTGCATTGGCAATGATCGGAACCAGCACTGAGCTAAGTCCATAAGATGCAGTGGCTATACCACCGACCAGTCCCCTTTTATCCGGAAAAAACTTAACGCAGTTGCTGACTGTGCAGCCGTAGGTCATACCCATGGCAAGTCCGCAGCATATACCAAATCCGAAAATAAGTCCCGGAACAGATCCCGCAAAACCGCAGATAAGAAAGCCCAAGCCAAACCAGATTCCACCTATCATAATTACAAATCTCGGTCCAATCGTCCTTACAAGCTTTCCGCCGCCTATCATGGTTATAGGTCCAACCACATTTGCTATGGAGAATACTATAGCAAGACTACTTGCTGTTACGGCATTGTCTCCGCTAAGTCCCTGTACCGCTGAAATATGCTCCGCCATAGGAGATGCAAAAACGCTCCAGGCATACAGTGCACCTATACAAAGGTTAATCAGGCAACTTGCTATTAATACCAGCCATCTCCGACTTGTTAAATTCATTTTCAATCCTCTTTTCGTCTAAAAATTACATGTGTTTTTCAACAATGAGTCCCACCGGTTCATCCCCAAGGGAATGGACGTGGAAATATCCCTCGCCGTAGGGCGGTTTAGGATAGGAATACTTATAAAATCTTTTATTTTCGGTATCTTCCAGACATTCTGCCATCCTCTTCAAGACGTCTTTTGTAAGAAGATTCCCGTTATGTGATGAGATATAATAGTCAAAATCAAGCTCTAAAGCCTTTTTAACCGTTTGGAGCTCCTCCTCCACAGTTCCGTGATTCTTGAAAATCAGACTGATTATCGGAGAGAGCGCATCGCCGCTAAGAAGCAACTTTAATTCCGGAAGTAATATTCCAATCGAACCGTGGCTATGACCGGGAAGGTCAATGATCTCTCCGTGAATATCTCCGAGGTCAATTCGGTCAAAATCAAGCTCTGCGATCTGCTTCCAATCCCCACAACCAAATACAATACCTTGTGTATCGTCTTGTATATTATCTTCCATCTCACTGACCCATTTATTCAGCAGTTCCTCATTATAGGTATCCAGGATATTTCTGTCCTTTTGGGACAGATAAACCTTAGGAAAAAAGCGGCTTCCGCCAATATGATCAAAATGACCGTGACTACAAATTACAAGGAGCGGCAGATCTGTTATCTTTCGCACTTCTGCATGGATATCATCAACTCCGCAACCTGCATCGAATAAAAGGGCTTTTTCGCTTCCGATTATAAGGCTGGTCCCGCTTTCAAACCTATCCTCAAGTATGTATATTTTTTCTGAGATTTTAGTTGTTTTTATCATTTCTTAAGTATAATACTTATCAGCTTTTTCTGGAAAGCATCCACTCCGATACCCACATAAACAACACCTGCTATCATTGCAGCCCCGATCTGGAGCGGCAGTGTACCGATATCAGCTATTGCCATGGGTCCCATTATCGTAAGACCTATTGCCCATCCGCAGAGCCATGCCGGCGTGAAGATGAACTTTGGCACGCTCTCACCGATGAGAACCGCGAGGCCACCCATCACAAACAATGTACAATACAGCTCAACATTGGGATTAAAGCTCAGCTTTTCCATTATAAAAATCGCGATACCCGCCCAAATATCGCCGCACAAGAATCCGATAGCTATTTTAAGGGCATCTGATGCCTTGTTTCCGTTCGCTACATAGAGTCCCGCACATATAAGAGCTACCGCACCGGTGGTGATACCAACCATGGGTGAGAGGACTGCCCAGATAGGCGGAAGCAGCGCTATTCCCAGCGCCAGTGTCAATTTGTTTATTGTTTTTTCGTTCATTTGTAACTCTCTTTTCGTTCTAAAATGAATCAGGCTCCGACTCCTTATTTTCATAAAGCATCGAAGCCTAATAAAGATTATCGATTATTCAAAATCAAAGCCTGTAAAGCAGGGCTTTCCTGTATAGTGCTTTATCTCCTCTTCTCCGTTAAGAGCGCGGATTGCACCTGCAGCCATAGCTTCCATCTCGAATTCTCCGGGATAAGCAAATACCGGTGCAATAAAGGAACAGGTATCTGTAATCTGTTGTACAAGATCCTTGTTATGCACCATTCCGCCTCCGAGAAGAATTCCGTCCACTTTGCCGTGAAGAACGGCTGCCATGGATCCGATGCACTTTTCGATCTGATAAATCATTGAATTCCAGACCATTTCAGCGTACTTATCACCGTTCGCAGCACGGTTTGTAAGTTCAATAGCATCTGATATTCCTTCGTGGCTTACAAATCCGCCGGACTTGGTAATAAGCGGCTTTACATCAGCTACGCCGAGGTTATTCTTCTTCATGTAATCAAGGAGATTGGCAACGGATATGCTTCCGCAGCGCGTAGGAGCCATCGGTCCCTCTCCGCCTACGATATCAAAACCGTCTACCATTTTTCCCTGTCTGTGCGCGGATACTGAGATTCCGCCGCCGATATGGCATACGATGTAGTTTGCTTCCTCATATTTTTTATGAAGAACGTTCTTGCTGTGGCGAATTGCTGTCTCCTTGAGGTTGAGGGAATGGAGGTGTGCGAGGCGATAAACGCCCTTGATTCCTGTCATTCTCGCAAGATCCTGATACTCATCAACATCCGGAGGATTTACTACCATAGCCTTAGCGCCGTTTTTGGATGCAAACTCATGAGCAAGCTGCGGTCCGAGTGCTGCAGGATGGATAACGCCGTTTGCCATGGTTCTGGCATGCTCCAAAATCAGATCGTCCACTTCGTAGGTACCACCCTCCATAGCGAAAAGTCCGCCGCCACGGCCTACAAACACGTCCACATCATCGATGGACTGACCTGCCTCCTTAAGGAGGTCAAGGATCATATTTCTTCTATAGGGAAGCTGATCACTTATGGTCTCGTATTTTGCAAGCTCAGCTGCATCGTGAGATACATTCTGGGTATAGAGACACTCTTCACCCTTAAAAAGCGCGATTTTGGTGGATGTAGAGCCCGGATTTATTGTGAAAACCTTGTATTCTTTCATTTTTTCTTCTCTCCTGCCGCTCTTACTGCGCTGATTACGATATTGCCCTTGATCTCGGATACCGGTGCACTTCTGGAGCAATCGCATACAACCTTGTTAAAGCCCTGAAGCATCGGACCGTAAGCATCCGCCTTACCGAACTGCTGAATGAGCTTAACTGCAACATTACCTACGTTAAGATCGGGCCAGATAACAACATTTGCCTTACCTGCAACCTTGCTCTCTCTGTTTACCTTCTTCTTGGCAACATCCGGGTTGATAGCAGCATCAAGCTGGAATTCACCGTCAATTGCAAGGTCGGGACGAAGCTCGTTAGCAATTTTTACTGCCTCGGTAACCTTGTCGATCAGCTCGCCCTGGCCGCTTCCGCAGGTGGAATAGCTGACACATGCGCATCTGGGCTCCCAGTCGAGAAGTGACTTAACAGTATCACAAGCTGAAATAGCGATACTTGCAAGCTGCTCGGGGTTGGGATTGGTGCACACTGCACTGTCACCGATTGCAAGAAGTGATCCCTCGCTTCCATCAAATCCCGGAATATCGCAGAGTCCGATACTTGAAACTGTTGCAAGACCGGGCTTAATGCCGATTATCATCTGTCCTGCAAGAAGAACGTCACCTGTCGTATAGTCAATTCCCGCAAAGGTAACATCCGCTTCGCCTGCAGCCTGCATAACCATTGCAAACTGGAGCTTATCCTCCATACGACGTCTGAGTGCCTTCTCCTTAAGTCTTGTCTCGGGAAGCGCTGTGTATTTCTCAACAAGAAGGGCCTTGTACTCCTCGTTGTTTACGTCAACGATCTTGAACGCCTCTTCCTTGTAGCCTCTCTCCTTGATAGCAGCCTTAATCTCTGCTTCATCACCCACCAGGATAGGTATGATATATCCTTCGGTGCCTGCCTCATAAGCTGCCTGCATCATCTTTTCATTAAGAGCCTCAGGGAATGCTACTCTCTGGGGATCCAATTTAGCTTTTTCAAAAATCTTATCAATTACGCTCATTTTCTACCTCTCATAAATAGGCTCGCCTTTACAGCGAGCCCAAAATGTTTTACATCTCTTCTTCAATAAGATCGATGAGATCAGAGATTGTCTCGCAAGCACTTGCATCAGCAAGCATAAGAGCTACGTCAAGCTCGTTCTCAATCTCTGAAACGAGAGCTACCATCTGAACTGATGCTCCGTTTAAGTCTGTCTTGAAGGATGTGGATTCTGAAAGCTCAGAAACCTCCTTCTTGTAGGACATTGCTACCATGTTTAATACCTGATCTAAAATTTCCTGTCTGCTCATTTTTATTCTCCTTTTTTCTTGTCCCCTCATCCGGCACTTCGTGCCACCTGTCTCCGCTCCGCTTCGGTCCGAGCTGAACCGACGGTCTACGTTCCACTCCGGTCGTTGCTAAGCACTCGTCCCCCGGACGAGTAGCAACCCCGGACGTCGAGCGCCCCCAAGGGGAAGGCTTT
>NZ_ATVV01000042.1:0-23533 GCF_000420905.1 Butyrivibrio sp. AD3002
GAAGGTATGGTCTCGGTGACAAGGACTTCGTCCTCATGTCTGTTGTAGTGGAAAGTGACAGTATCATGCTCTTTATCATAAGAGTCAATCCTTGAGAGGCCGATTACTGGACGACCAAGGTAGCGACCTATATATTTAGCCACTGTGTGCCTGTCAGCAAGGGTGGGTTTTGCGTAGATATAGAAACCATCTTTTTGATTTTTGTATGAGAGGGCTTTTTCTTTTTTGAACAATGCTTTCTTCTTGGGATCAGTAATACGGGCTTCCATTAGATTAAGCAGAGCTGTTTGAAAAGCATGGCGTAAGTAGTGGTAATTAAAGTGATTGACTCTGCGCCAAAAACCAGTGTCGCCTACACCACCTTCAGATATGAGGCAGTGGATATGAGGATTCCATTCTAAAGGACGACCAAATGTATGAAGAACCAGAATGTAACCAGGTGTGAAGTTCTGACTCTTGTTGATTTTGTAGAACATACGGTTAATAACACTGCTGACAGCTTCGAAAAGACAGTTAAGAAGGTCGCGGTCTTCGAGAAAGAAATGTCGTAATTCTTTTGATATGGTGAATACGCAGTGTCTGTGCTGGCAGTTTATGAGCTTGAAGGACATAGCCTGAGCACGTTTCTGTGAATACATGGCACCACATGTAGGACAGAATCTTGAATGACAACGAAAGGGAATGAATTTGAGAGTACCACAATCAGGGCAGCCGTACATGGCGCCGCCATAGGCAGGATCTCCGCAATTGAGCATCTTATCGATGTTTTCAATTTCAGTTTTGCGGGGGTGAAGAGTATATTGAATTTCTTCGTAATGATCGCGGAACAGATTTTGTAGTATGTTTCGTTTCATAAAAATCATTATGAATGAGTTGAGGCAAAAAACAACCCCCACCCCTCATGATTGAGGGGCAGGGGAGTTGAGGTGCCGTAGGCACTTTTTTATGCCTGGAAACAGATTTATAATGGATGTAGATATTGAAAATGCTAATGCCAAATAATGAGGGGGTTATGCATGAGAATCTACAGAGCAAAAGATTATAATGACCTGAGTAGAAAAGCTGCGAACATTATCTCTGCGCAGGTAATCATGAAGCCGGATGCGGTACTTGGCCTTGCAACCGGTTCATCTCCCATCGGAACTTATAAGCAGCTCATAGAATGGTATAAAAAGGGCGACCTGGATTTTTCGGAGGTGAAGACGATAAACCTCGATGAATACAAGGGCCTTAGCCCAGAGGATGAGCAGAGTTATTATCACTTTATGCACACCAATCTGTTTGATCATATTAATATCAAACCGGAAAACACCAATATTCCTAATGGCCTTGAAGAGGATTCCGAAAAAGAGTGCAATCGATATGACAACGTCATAAATGAATGCGGTGGAATTGATTTACAGCTACTTGGAATAGGAAGTAATGGCCATATTGGGTTTAACGAACCCGGAATCTCATTTGACAAAACTACTCACTGCGTGGCTCTTACCGAGAATACAATCAAGGCAAATGCCAGGTTTTTTACATCGGAGAGAGACGTCCCCAGATATGCATATTCCATGGGAATAAAGAATATAATGCAAGCAAAAAGCATCCTGCTCATCGCCTCAGGAGAGAGAAAAGCGGATGCCCTTTATGAGTCATTGTTTGGTCCGATAACACCGGCGGTTCCCGCATCCATCTTACAGCTTCACAATAATGTGAGTATAGTAGCGGATGAGGAAGTTTTGAGCCGCGTGCTCGCGGATCACGATATTATATCCGGAGGTCAGATATCGTAATCTGATATCACAATTATCTTCAAAACTCAGATACAACGATTATTTAAAAGAAACGCGGTACTCTGTGTCAAAAGCGTCGCCCGGATTAAGGAGCTGCTCAAAGTCGCGGTCTTTTAATTCACCTGAAAATCCCTCTGCGTCAGCTCTTCCATACCAGGGCTCGAGGCAGATGAACGGAGCATTTTTACCGACGGGAGACCAGATTCCAAGAAGCGGAGCATCGAAGGTCATCTCAACGAAAACATCGCCTTCTGCATTTTTGATGCTGGCACCGCTTACCTGGCTGTTTTCCAGAATGATTGCGCCGCCGTCGAAGGTGTGCTCATCAACTTCGAAGGATTTGTCGCTCTTCAGAGTAAGTTCATAGGTCTCGTTTGCAGCGAGAGGATCATGGAACTTTCTCACAGTGAGGACATCCTTATCTGTCTTTAATATTACGGAATTTCCTTTCAATGTGCCTTCAGAGCTGAGCTCGCAGTTAAATGCCGGATGAGCTCCGATTGCGAAAGGCATGTCTTCTTTTCCTGTGTTTTCTACCTTCCATCCCACAATAATACTGTCGCCATCAAGTTTGTAGGAGATGGTCAGCTTAAAATCAAAGGGGTACTTTGAAAGGGTTGTTTCATTTGAAGTAAGGGAGAAAACTGCACAGTCATCAGCTTTTTCCTCAAGCTCAAATTCCATATCTCTTGCAAAGCCGTGCTGGCCCATGGGATATTCGTGGCCGTCAACCCTGTATTTGCCGTCTGCAACAGCACCTACAAAAGGAAAGAGTACGGGTGAGGTGCGATTCCAGAAAGCGGGATCTGCGCACCACATATATTCCTTACCACCTTTTTTGATACTTTTTAACTCAGCACCGGCTGTCTCAATCTCAGCGATAATCACATTGTTGTTAAGAGTAATTCTCATGCTTCTGATCCTTTCCGCAAAATGGTCTCTGCCATTTCATAATCTGATAAAATTTCTCACATCGTCTTAATTTACGATATTTCTCTTTTCGCCCTTTTCAAAAACGGCTATGTTTTTAGCTACTTCATCAACGCAGCGGATTCTGGCTTCAACGCTGGCCCAGGCCATGTGAGGCGTAACAAAGAGCTTCTGGCTGTCCTTAATTCTAAGAAGCGGGCTGTCTTTTTTCATGGGTTCCACAGTAAGAACGTCGAGGCCGGCGCCTGCGATCTCACCCTGTTCAATTGCATTTGCAAGATCATCCTCGTTAACTACGGGGCCTCTTGCAACGTTGATGAGATATGCGGTTTTCTTCATCTTCTTAAATGCAGCTGCATCGATAAGATTTCGTGTGCTGTCTGTGAGAGGGCAGTGGAGAGAGAGAATGTCGCTTCGCTCTAAGAGCTCGTCAAAACTTACCATCTCGTAAGCTTTGTCCTCATCCTTGTGCTCGGTTCTTCCTGAAGCGGAGTAGAAGATAACTTTTGCTCCGAAGGCAGTTGCTATCTGGGCAACTTTTCTTCCGATATTACCCATTCCGATGATACCCCAGGTCATACCGTCGATTTCATGATAGGGGATGTCAAGCTTGCAAAAGTATTCCTGAGCCGCATATTCGCCGCTTTTCACAAACTCATCATAGTCCTTGAGGCTCTCCATCAGATAAAAGAGAAGTGCAAAGGTATGCTGAGCAACGGACATAGTAGAATATCCCGCAACGTTAGCGACCTTCACACCGCGCTCTGCACAGGCTTTGATGTCGACGTTGTCGAAGCCTGTTGCAAACTCGCAGATGAGCTTTAAATCCGGAGCTTTATCGAGAATTTCCGTGGTTATCTTTGACTTGTTGATGCAAAGGACCTCAACTCCTGCAAGGCGCTCTGCGGCATTGTCTGCTGTCACTTTGTTCTTATAATATGTAACGTCACCGATTTTTGAAAACTCGGTGTAATCAAGATCATTTCCCACGCTGTCAATTTCTGCTGCTACTATTTTCATGATTTTTGTCCTTTCTATGTATATTTGACCGTAAGTGGCTATAAACCCTATATATTTTCGCATGTTATAGGGAAAAATGGAATAGTGAGCGCGTTTTTTGGATTGTTTTTATTCATGGTGTGAGATATTATTATAGAAGCGCTTATTTTGTAGTAAAGGAGAATGTATTATGACATTTGAAGAAGCTAAGAAAAAACTTGAAGCAAACGGACAGATGCATGTCCTCAAGTATTATGATGAGCTTTCAGATGCTGAGAAGGCAGCTCTTCTTCAGCAGATTGATGAGACTGATTTCGAAGTTCTGAAAAATGCAAAGAATTTAGGCCATGGTTCAGAGAGAGGAAAATTCGAGCCTCTTGCCTGCATGCAGCTTTCAGAGATTGAGAAGAGAAAAGATGAGTTTAATAAGATCGGTACAAAGGCAATTCAGCAGGGTAAGGTTGCTGCATGTCTTCTTGCCGGCGGTATGGGTACAAGACTCGGCTCCGATGATCCTAAGGGAATGTACAACATCGGTCTTACAAAGGAAGTATTCATTTTCCAGAGAATTATAGAGAACCTTCTTGATGTTGTTAATGCAACAGGTTCATGGATCCATCTTTTCATTATGACAAGTGAGAAGAATCACGAGAAGACAGTTAACTTCCTTACAGAGAAGAATTTCTTCGGATATAAGGCTGACAAGGTTACCTTCTTCAAACAGGACATGGCTCCCGCTTCAGATTACGAAGGTAAGGTTTATATGGAAGAGAAGGGACGCATCTCCACATCACCCAACGGTAATGCAGGATGGTTTTCTTCTATGATTAAAGCAGGTCTTGATAAGACACTTCACGCAGAAGGTATCGAGTGGGTTAACATCTTCGCAGTTGACAACGTACTTCAGAGAATCGCAGATCCCTGCTTCGTAGGTGCTACAATCGCACAGAAGGCAGAGGTTGGTGCTAAGGTTGTTAAGAAAAATGCTCCCGATGAGGGCGTTGGTGTTATGTGTCTTGAGGATGGCAAGCCTTCAATCGTTGAGTACTATGAGCTCACACAGGAGATGATGGATGCCAAGGACGAGGCAGGAGATCCCGCATACAACTACGGTGTTATCCTTAACTACCTCTTCAATGTACCTGCGCTTGAGAGAATCGCAAAGAATGAACTTCCTCTTCACGTTGTTGAGAAGAAGATTCCTTTCATAAATGATAACGGCGAGCTTGTTAAGCCCGAGACACCCAACGGATGCAAGTTCGAGCAGCTGGTTCTTGATATGATCCACGAGCTTGACAGCTGTGTACCTTACGAGGTTGTTCGTGAGAAAGAATTCGCACCTATCAAGAATAAGACTGGTAAGGATTCGGTTGAATCAGCAAGAGAGTTGTGCAAGAAGAATAACATAGAGTTATAAACATTTGGGAGGATAGAGTATGGCAATATTAGTTACAGGTGGTGCCGGATATATCGGAAGCCACACAGTTGTTGAACTTCAGAACGCAGGATATGACGTAGTTGTTATGGATAACCTTGCCAATGCAAGCGAGAAGGTTCTTGCGCGCGTTGAAGCCATCACAGGAAAAAAGGTTCCTTTTTATAAGGCAGACATCCGCGACAGAGAAGGCCTTGAGGAGATTTTTACAAAGGAAAAGATCGACAGCGTTATTCACTTCGCAGGACTTAAGGCAGTAGGTGAATCAGTTCAGAAGCCTTGGGAGTACTATGATAACAACATCACAGGAACACTTACTCTTGTTGATGTAATGAGAAAGCATGGCTGCAAGAACATCATCTTCTCATCTTCAGCAACTGTTTACGGCAATCCCGCATTTATTCCGATTACTGAGGAGTGTCCTAAGGGACAGTGCACCAATCCTTACGGATGGACAAAGTCAATGCTTGAGCAGGTTCTTTCAGACATTCAGTTTGCTGATAAGGAATGGAATGTGGTTCTTCTTAGATACTTCAATCCTATCGGTGCTCACAAGAGCGGTACTATGGGTGAGAACCCCAACGGTATCCCGAACAACCTCATGCCTTACATTACACAGGTTGCTGTAGGAAGACTTCCTAAGCTCAATGTATTCGGTAACGACTATGATACACCTGACGGGACAGGTGTCCGCGATTACATCCATGTAGTTGATCTCGCTGTAGGACATGTTAAGGCTCTTAAGAAACTTGAGCCCGGCAGCGGACTTTCAATCTACAACCTCGGCACAGGCGTTGGTTACAGCGTTCTTGATATCGTAAAGAACTTCGAGGAAGCTAACGGAGTTAAGATCCCTTACGAGATTCAGCCCAGACGTGCAGGAGACATCGCTACATGCTACTCAAATGCTGACAAGGCTAAGAAGGAGCTTGGATGGGAGGCACAGAACGGTATCCGTGAGATGTGCGAAGATTCCTGGAGATGGCAGAGCCAGAATCCTAACGGCTACGAGGACTAAATAAGGACACATGTTTAGACTTTGGGTAAGACTTATAGAGGACAACCACCTTTTAAAAGATACTGTCATAGAAGACAACTCGATGGATACCAGAACCCATAAGGTTATGAATGGTCTCGAGAAAGCCTGCTATGACATGGATCTTAGTAAGCCGATATGGCTAAAGTCCACTGTTCACGATTTTCAATTACATAACAAATGCAGATTTACAAAGGATGCATTTATTGAGGAAATTCCGTTTGATTACATGGAGATTCAGGTGATCGAAGAGGACGACTTCTATTATTGATTAATATATTTCCCACACTTGAAACAAACATTTAGTTTGGATTTAGGTATGGGAAATATTTTTTTGATACTTTTATCACAATTTCGTCACAAACTGAAACTATACTGAATCTTGTAAAAAACAAATGAGAGAACTTATTTATCAAATTTATCAAAGAAAAGAGGTAATGAACGATGTTTGATAATGAAAATAACGAGCAACAAAACAATCAGGAAACGGGGTTTGGAAGGGAAGCTGAAACTAACAACGCACAGAGCGAAAACACCTATAGTCAGGGCAATAACTCTTACGGACAGAATCAGAACACCTATGGACAGGGTGGTAACAATACCTACGGCCAGGGGACATACAACCGAAACAATACGTACGGTAACTACACAGGCTCCGGAAACAACGGCTCAGGTTACGGCCAGAACAACAATACCTACGGTAACTACAATTACAACAACCAGGGAACCTATGGTAATTACCAGTATTCTTATCAGCCCGGTATGAATGGAGGAAACGGTCCTAAGAAATCAGGGACAGGAAAGAAAGTTGCAGCTGCGATAGCTATCGCACTTGTTCTTTGTCTGGGACTCGGTGCAGGCTACTATAGCATGACCAGAATTTCACAGATTCCTGCTGCCACAGAGAAAGACGATCAGGCTAAGGCAGAGGAAAAGAGTATAGAAAAGGACAACAGCGAGACTGTTGCCGAGCCGGATGTAGCAGCAGCTAAAGAAGAGACCGGCAGCACAGATTCTGTTCTGGGAAGTGGAGACAATGCAGGAATTGCACAGACAGAGACAGTAGAAAGTTCAAGAACAGTTGTTACAGATGTAACAGAGGTTGTTGCCAAGGCAATGCCTGCCATGGTTTCCATCAACAACAACTTCACACAGTCCTATAACTACTTCGGACAGACGTACAGTCAGGAACAAACAGCTTCCGGTTCAGGATTCATAGTAGGAACAAATGATACAGAGCTTTTAATTGCGACCAACTTCCATGTTATTGAGGGTGCTGACTCTCTTGAGGTTCAGTTTGCAGATGACAGTAAGTCAGCAGCTGAGGTTAAGGGAACAGATTCTGATATGGATCTTGCAGTAATCGCAGTACAGCTTTCAGACCTTGCAGCAGATACCAGAAACGCTATCGCTATAGCAGCCCTTGGTGATTCCGATTCACTTACACTTGGTGAGCCCGCAATAGCAATCGGCAATGCGCTCGGATATGGCCAGTCAGTTACTACAGGTGTAGTAAGCGCTATCAACCGTGTAATTGACCTTGATGATGAAAAGCAGGGTACATTTATACAGACCAATGCAGAGATCAACCCCGGTAACTCCGGCGGTGCACTTTTAAATATCAACGGTGAAGTTATCGGTATCAACTCCAACAAGATTGGCGGTTCAACCGTTGAAGGTATGGGATATGCTATTCCGATTTCCATTGCTAAGCCTATCATTGAGCAGCTTATGACAGAGAAGACACGCGCCAAGGTTGACGAGGAGAACAGAGGCTATCTTGGAATCTCAGGTGTCAGCGTTACTTCTGATGTATCAGAGATGTACGGACTTCCTCTCGGTGTTTATGTAGCAGCTGTTTCTGAGGATGGCGGCGCTAAGGCAGCAGGTGTTCAGGAAAAAGATATCATCACAAAGTTTGATGGAAAAGAGATTTCTTCTATGGATGATCTCCAGAACAGACTGGCATATTATGAGGCAGGAGAGGTAGTAACAATCACTGTTCAGAGACAGGCATCAGGTGGATATCAGGAACAGGAGCTTCAGGTTACTCTGGGATCCAAGCAGACTGTTCAGTCCGACAGTGATGATACACAAGGACAGAAGTATGATGGCGAGCAGCAGCCCGATGCGAAGCAGGAAGAAGGACAGGAAGGACAACAGGGACAACAGGGAATCGATCCCTTCTCAAATCCTTTCGGATTCGGTTTTGACTTTGGTAACTAAGCTTATTCATATAAAATAAATAGTACTCGGCAAAGAGAATAAACAGAAAAAGGTTAGGAACGAACTGCCTTTGAGCGATGATGCTCAGGGGCAGTTTTTCTTAAATTTATAGTGGGCGGGGCTCTGTTTTTAATGACATAGGTTTGCGAGGATATTATAATAGTTATAAATTTTCGTGAGGAATTTAGAGGAGACAAACTATAATGGCAGATAAATTTGATAATGATGATATGGACTTCAGGGAGGTTATGGATTCCTCCGTTGATGACACTCCGATAGAGAGAAAAGATACGACAGTGGAAGAGACTCCTAAAGAAGGTAATACATCCTCGCAGTCAAAGGACAATGAGAGCGAATATGAGGATGTTTGCTTTGTGTGCAGAAGACCTGAGAGCAAGGCCGGAAAAATGTTCCATCTTCCCAACGGAATAAGTGTGTGCGATGACTGTATGCACAAGACGATGGATACGATCAGCCAGTTTGATTACCAGAATCTTTTAAACAACCCGGCTCTTATGGATGAGCTCAACAAGCATAGCGGTATGCCCGGCTTGAACTTTATGGATTTATCCAATTTTACCGGAGGCGCCGGAATCCCCAATTCTCAGAAGATCAAAAAGAAAAAAGAGGAAGATACCAGGGTTAAGCCTGAGTTCAATATAGAAAATATTCCTGCACCTCACAAGATCAAGGCTAAGCTTGACGATTATGTTATAGGTCAGGAGCAGGCAAAGAAAATTATATCCGTTGCGGTTTACAACCACTATAAGAGAGTTAAAACAGGAACTATGGATGATATTGAGATTGAGAAGTCCAATATTCTTATGATCGGCCCTACCGGAAGCGGAAAAACTTATCTTGTTAAGACTCTTGCAAGACTTCTTGATGTGCCGTTGGCTATCACTGATGCTACCTCTCTCACTGAGGCGGGATATATCGGTGATGATATCGAAAGCGTTGTAAGTAAGCTTCTTGCGGCAGCAGGAAATGATATAGACAAAGCTCAGCAAGGTATCATTTTCATAGATGAAATTGATAAAATTGCAAAGAAAAAGAATACGACATCGAGAGATGTAAGCGGTGAATCGGTTCAGCAGGGAATGCTCAAGCTCCTTGAGGGTGCCGATGTTGAGGTACCTGTGGGTGCAAGCAGCAAAAATGCGATGGTTCCAATGGCGACCGTTAACACCAGAAATATTTTGTTTATATGCGGCGGAGCCTTCCCGGATATGGAGGATATAATAAAGCAGAGGCTGAATAAGCAGACCTCCATCGGTTTTGATGCCGACCTCAAGGACAAATGGGACAAGGATCCCGACCTTATCACTAAGGTAACCGTTGATGATCTCAAGAAATTCGGAATGATTCCCGAGTTCCTCGGACGTCTCCCTATAGTATGCACACTTAAGGGCCTCTCCAAGGAGATGCTTGTTCAGATATTAAAAGAGCCCAAGAACGCTATCTTGAAACAGTATCAGAAGCTCCTTGCGCTTGATGAGGTTAATCTGGAATTTGACGATGAAGCTTTGGAAGCCATAGCCGAGAAGGCAATGGAAAAGGATACAGGTGCCAGAGCGCTTCGCGCCATTATCGAGGAATTCATGCTGGATATCATGTATGAGATTCCGAAGGATGATAATATCGGAAGTGTTACCATTACCGGCGATTATATCAAGGGTAAGGGCGGCCCAGTGATTGAACTCAGAACTACGGAAGTTCTTAAGGGGATTGGGATGAAGTCGGCAGAGAACTGATAAGGGAAAGATAAAAGCCCCAGTGTATGCTATGGTGGATTTCAATCGATTATGCGTATTTTGCAACGAGATTGAAAGACACCATAGCATACGCTGGGGCTCATCGTTAGGCGGTAATAAAGGTGCCGGCTTTACCCTTGAGGGCGTCGGAGACCTCTGCAAGTGAGGTGATAAGGACGCTGCCTGAAGGATTATTCTTAAGGAATTCTATCGCGGCTTCGATCTTGGGAAGCATATCGGTAGCTCCAAACTGACCTTCTCTGATGTACTGCTCGGCTGCGGAGACATTCATGCGCTCGATGGGAGCCTGAGTGTCCTTACCGAAATCGGTGTATACATAGGGAACGGAGGTCAGGATGATAAGTCTGTCCGCATTAAGGTCTGAAGCCAGTTTTCCGGCGATGGCATCCTTCTCAATAACAGCTGAGGCACCCTTTAATACATGACCCTGCTCGATAACCGGGATTCCGCCGCCGCCGCAGGCGATAACGATCTGACCGGCATCAGAGAGTGTGCGGATGGCATCGATCTCAACAATATCTATCGGCTTGGGAGCAGCAACTATACGAAGATAACCTTTTCCCGGAACTTCCTGAACGAAGTTCCCTTTTTTAACTTCGTTATCGGCATCCTCTTTTGACATATATCTTCCGATAACCTTGGTCGGAGAATAGAAGGCTTCATCGTAGGGATCAACCGTAACCTGTGTAAGGATTGTGCTTACAGGGGTTGAAACACCGCGGCTTGTGAGCTCACTCTTAAGCGAATTCTGAAGATCGTAGCCGACATAACCCTGGCTCATTGCGCTGCAGACGCTCATGGGAGCGGGAGTATAGTCGATATAGATTCGGCGCAGCTCGGTCATTGCTTTGTGAATCATGCTGACCTGAGGTCCGTTACTGTGTGTGATGGTTAACTGATATCCTGCACAGGCGAGATCTGCGAGTGCTTTCGCAGTAACCTGAACGGCTTCCTTCTGCTCCATGGTGGTATAGCCAAGAGCTTCGTGTCCCAGTGATACCACTGCCTTCTTGTTTTCCATAGCGTTGCTCCTCCGTAAAAATCTGTTTTATAGATTGTATCATAAAAATAGACTGCGAGATACTTGGTAATTATGCATTTTTCAAGTATTTTCACATCTTCAGTTTGTTGTGTCTTCTGTCGTAGGTCATGATGCCGTTTACTTCCTCCTCAACGTCGGAGAGCTGCGTGTAAACTGCACCGGCAAGACCTTTCTTCTTAAGATTCTCTATGGTTTCATTCATAAGAGTGTTAAAGGCAGCCTTGAAATCAGCCACGGTATCAAACCTTTTGTAGCCGTAGATTCTGTCTACGCTGCTGTGTCCCTCTACATAGCAGGTGTAACCGCCGTATTCGGAGATGACAAAGGCGCGGTGTTTTTTGTCTGCTATGACATCAAGAGGTCTGAAGTAATTATGTACACTTCTGAAATCACCGCCGTTTTCATCGAACCAGCCGCTTGCCTGATCGATAAGTCTGTTGTCGGCAAACTGCCTTGCCTGGATAGTAGCGGCGGAAGCATTGAACTGTCCCCATCCCTCGTTGAAGAGAACCCAGACTGAGATACTCGGAACGTTGATCAGATGCTGGATTGTTTCCTCCATCTCCTCAGTCCATTCCTTTCGGCCCTCTGCGGAGCCTCTTGAAAACATGTGATAGTTTGTGGGACCGTCAGGCATGTGTCCGAACACGCCGGGGAACAGAGTGGGAAGATAGCTCACTACGGGCTTTGCATAGGAAGAACCTCCGCTTACCATGTCCTGCCAGACGATCATTCCGAGCCTGTCGCAGTGATAGTACCACCTTGCTGCCTCAACTTTTATATGCTTCCTTAGCATGTTGAAGCCAAGGGATTTCATCTCTTCTATATCAAAAATGAGTGCTTCATCGCTCGGCGCAGTATATAATCCGTCGGGCCAGTAACCCTGATCGAGGACGCCGTTAAGGAAATAGGGCTCTCCATTCAGGAAAAAGAGGGGATGTCCTTCAGCATCAAGCTGCCTTGTAAAGGAGCGCATTCCGAAATAACTCCAGGCGGTATCGCTTCCTGCAGTTAACTGAATCTGATAGAGATAGGGATCCTCGGGACTCCAAAGGTGAGGCTTTGGCATCGCAATTTTACAGGAATAAACATAAGTCGAAGCGCCTTTGCCTTCGATGTCGGGAGAGTAGGTGCTGAGTTCATCGGAGGAATGGGTAATTGAACCGTAAAAATCCTCGGGCTCGAAGCGGTCCCTGGTCTTATCACTTCTGTGAACAGTATCGCCCTCGTTTTCTGCGATAAGGATCTGCCCCTCTGAGTCATATATTTTCAAAGAGACAGGGCACTCGCCGTTTGTATGCATGGTTATGTAAATCATGTCGAGGTCTCTGTCGGGAACGATTCTGTAGGAGGTGATATGAGTTTCCGGAACAATCTCCATCCATACCGTCTGCCAGATTCCGCTCTGCGCTGTGTAATACATGCCTCCGCGCTTTAAGGTCTGTTTTCCTCTGCTGTGATAAGAGGTGTCGCTGTCATCCTGGACGCAGACGGTCAGTGTTCCTGCAAGTCCTGACTGCGATGAAGTCATGGCATCCGTGATATCAACGGTGAAAGGAAGATATCCGCCATTGTGGGCTCCGACGGGAGTTCCGTTTATAAATACGATGGCTCTCTGGTCGATCGCACCAAAATGAAGAAGAACTCTGGATTTTTCATCGGGAAGAGTGATTCCGGTGAGCTCCTTTTTATACCAAAGATATTCATCAGGCTGCAATTGTCTCTCAACTCCCGAAAGAATTGATTCGGGAGAAAAGGGAACGAGGATCTGCCCATCCATCTCTTTTGGGTGAACGTCACTTTTTGAGAAAGCATATTCCCAAAGACCGTTAAGATTGATATAACTGTTTCTCTTGAACTGCGGACGAGGATATTCGGTTAGGACATGATCCTTGTCCAGATTGTCTCCCCAAACAGTGGTAAGCCTGTGGAGCACGTCATCCTCATGAGTTTTATCTATTGCCTTAATTGCATTGAGCAGATCCATTTTCATAACATTTCCCCTAAAAAATATTAAGGCCATCCGATTATTAAAAATGGATGGCGCATTAAGTTCGTGTTCAGACGTCGGTATTTTGGTTCTTAGAAGCTATCAGATCCTGATAGAAAGCGGCGATTGATGCCGAGTTGTAAACTCCGACCCATAGGAGCGGGATGAAACAAGCAAGTACTCCGATGAGTGCGAGAGGAATGAAACTCAGATACAGTAAAAGGAGTCTGAATTTACTTCCTTTCATGAGCCTCATGCTGGCTTTTAAGATATCCGAGGTTCTCTTTTCCGGGAAATCCTGCAGGATATAATAAGACTGCGAAAATATGAGACGAATATAGATATTGGCGATTGTCATCACCACAGATATAAGCAGTGCAAACATTATGTATCTGGGATCGATAGAAACCGCGCTGTTATTGTTTTTAACCAGCATCGCCATCAAAACCTGCAGCGGAATGATGGTTAGTGTATTCGCTACAGCAATCGGAACATGAAGAAGAATTGCCTTGTCGGGATGATTTTTAAATCCGTGGAATAAATCCGACATGGAAACCGATTGCGCATAGACGACGTTCATAAAAAGATAAGCCAGTCCGGAGTCGAACACGCCGAGGAAAAGGTTCACCAGTATGGTAGACCCGAAGTAGGCAAAATATGTGATTAGATTAGTTGGAATAATTGCTGCGGTAATGACATTTATCATTAAGAAGGCTATGAACCTGTAGAGTACAACTGCAGCTATTGTCGTTCCGTATTTACCAAGAAGCCTTTCTCTTGCAATGGCTTTCAATGTTTTAGTGTTTTTTGTCTGTCTCATTTGTCATTTGACCCTATACTGCCGCATCAAAGCTCGAACCGATAAGACCACTGGCTGCATCGGCTGATTTGCGGTTTTTCTGATAGGGATTATCCTCATTTTTATACATAATCTGAGTTGTGGTAAGTCCACCTGATACATAGGTGCGTCCACACTCGGGGCAGACTGCTGTCTGAATTTTGACAGAAGCCTGAAGTACTTTGCCGTCGCCCTGGGCGGCCTTTTTATATGCGTTGGCTACGTGCTCCTGCTCGTGACCGCGCACTCTGGAAGGTGCTGCTTCAGGTGAAATATGTGCAGCGCTTTTAAAGGAAACATTTTCATCGGAACCGTCAATATACTTGCGGTTCTTACAAGTCTCACATTCAGCCGGTGAAGAACGCATACCGGGCTTCTTCTCGACGGATTCGCCGGGATTAAGTGTGACTTTCGTTTCGCCCTGAAGGGCTCCCGCAGCAGCTTCTGAAGCTGTCCCGGTGCCGCTGTTAAAAGCAGGGCCGAAAAATCCTGATGCATAAGAACTGTTAAATCCGATACCACTTATTCCGCTCATAAGCACACCCTCTATTGACTTTCTACAGGAAGGTCGATACTGATGCCGAGATTATCAGTGATTTCCTTGACCATGTCGTCAAAGCTCTCGCCGCTGATAGCCTGCGAGTACTGATTAACCATCCTGTGTGCTTCGGGATCGGTAAATACCGTCACGAAGGAGGTAACCATAAGTGCGTATCCCCCGATAAGCCCGATAAGACCAAAAATAATTCCCCTTTTGGCCTGCGGGTAGAGCTTCCCGTTCTGTTCTCTGGACAGGAAAGCCATTGTAATTGCAATTCCTCCAAGTATTATGGAGAAATACACGCTTAGTATAAGCGCGATTGAGATCAGACCCAGTATGGATGCCACAGTAGCAAATGAAACCCTTGGATTAAGAGGGTTGTGGGTCTGATTATACTCATAACTCTCAGTCATTTCTTAATTTTCACAGATTCGTATGCAGAAAAGGAATCTGTGAACTCCTCCTTTGCCACCAAAAGATGACAATACTTCAAGTTAATTGTACCGCAAAAAGCCCGAGAAGTGTATTAAAAATTGGTAAAATTACTGCGCGGTGACGGTGCGGTCCTTCCGGTGAAATTCGATTGGAAAAGTTCGCTTTGACATAGTAAAATATACGAGTGACCTTTGTTTGGAGGAAGCATTTTATTATTGCACAAGGAGTAAAACAGGCAAAATGGACATTTTACAGAAAATAACAGAAGAACTTAATGTACAGAAATGGCAGGTGGAAGCAGCGGTAAAGCTGATTGACGAGGGCAATACCATTCCTTTTATCTCCAGATACCGTAAGGAAGTAACAGGTTCCCTTAATGATGAACAGCTGCGAACCCTCGGTGAGAGACTTACATATTTAAGAGGTCTCGAGGAGAAAAAAGAGCAGGTTATTTCAAGCATTGAGGAGCAGGGTAAGCTTACTGATGAGCTTAAAGCTAAGATAATTGCTGCGCAGACCATGGTAGCCGTTGAAGACTTATACAGACCATACAGACCGAAGAGAAAGACCAGAGCCTCTGTGGCTAAGGAGAAGGGACTTGACGGTCTTGCAGATATTATCAGGGCTCAGGAGACTACTAAGAGCCTTGTTGAGGAGGCAACTCCTTATGTAAATGCCGAAAAAGAAGTTAAGAATATACAGGAAGCAATCCAGGGTGCTATGGATATCATTGCCGAGGAGATTTCCGACAATGCCGATTATCGTACCTATATCCGTGAGGAGACCTGGAATCAGGGCTTCGTAACCTCCAATGCCAAGGACGAGAAGGCAGAGAGCGTCTACGAGATGTATTACAACTTCGAGGAGCCGGTTAATAAGATCCTCGGACACAGAGTGCTCGCACTTAACCGAGGTGAGGCAGAGAAGTTCCTCACAGTTAAGATCACAGCTCCTGAGGAGCAGATCCTTCGTTTCCTTGAAAAGAAGACAATAACAAAGGAAAATCCTGAGACAACTCCCGTACTTCAGGCCGTTTGTAAGGATTCCTATGACAGACTTATCGCTCCCGCTATTGAGCGCGATATCAGAAATGAGCTCACGGAAAAAGCAGAGGACAGCGCCATCGGCGTATTTGGCAAGAACCTTGAACAGCTTCTTATGCAGCCTCCTATCGCAGGAAAAACGGTTCTCGGATGGGATCCCGCTTTCAGAACAGGCTGTAAGCTTGCAATAGTAGATGCTACAGGAAAAGTGCTCGATACAAAGGTTATCTATCCCACAGCGCCACAGAATAAGGTTGAGGAAGCAAAGGCAGAACTTAAAAAGCTCATCAAGAAGTATGACGTTGACCTTATTTCAGTTGGTAACGGTACTGCTTCCAGAGAATCAGAGCAGGTTATCGTCGAGCTTATTAAGGAACTTGATAAGCCCGTTCAGTATGTAATCGTAAACGAGGCAGGCGCCTCGGTTTATTCGGCAAGTAAGCTTGCAACAGAGGAGTTCCCTCAGTTTGACGTAGGACAGAGAAGTGCGGCTTCCATCGCTAGACGTCTTCAGGACCCTCTTGCAGAGCTTGTAAAAATCGATCCCCAGAGCATCGGCGTCGGCCAGTATCAGCACGATATGAACCAGAAGAAGCTTGGTGAAGCCCTTTCAGGCGTGGTTGAGGACTGTGTTAATAAGGTAGGTGTTGATCTTAACACTGCATCAGCACCGCTCCTTACATATATTTCAGGTATCAGCAAGGTTATTGCCAAGAATATCGTTGATTATCGTGAGGCTAACGGAAAATTCGAGAGCAGAGACGAACTTCTTAAGGTTCCGAAGCTCGGACCCAAGGCTTATGAGCAGTGCGCAGGATTTTTGCGTATTCACGACGGTAAGAATGCCCTTGATGACACAAGCGTGCATCCGGAGTCCTATGAGGCAGCAGAGAAGCTTATGGATAAGCTCGGCCTCACCATGGAGGATGTAAGGGAAGCTCAGAAGAAGAGTGCCAAAGCTAAAGCTGAAGCTAAGAAGGCAGAAGCTAAGACTCAGGCTAAGCCGAAGCAGAAGAAGGAAAAGCAGTTTGTTGTTAAGAATACAAATACAGCTATGGGTGCTGCGCTGGCAGCAGCTCTTGGCGGGGTAAGTCTCAGCCAGGATACGGAACCTGCAGCAAAGGAAACATCCGGTCAGAAGGGCGGCAATGCAGCAGCTTCAGGAAGCCTTCTTAAGAAAGTTGGCGATAAGAAGAAGCTTGCAGAGGAGCTCGGAGTAGGTGAGATCACTCTCACAGATATCCTCTCAGAGCTTGAGAAGCCTTCCCGTGACCCCAGAGAGAGCATGCCCGCACCTATTCTTAGAAGTGACGTCATGGATATGAAGGACTTAAAGCCCGGAATGATCCTTAAGGGAACAGTCAGAAACATCGTAGACTTCGGTGCTTTCGTAGATATAGGAGTTCACCAGGACGGACTTGTTCACATCTCACAGATCACAGACCGCTACATCAAGCATCCTCTTGATGCAGTAAGCGTCGGTGATATCGTTGATGTTCAGGTAATTGAGGTAGATGTGAAGAAGCAGAGAATCGGACTTACAATGAAGATTAAGAAGTAAAAAATACGTTAATGTTTAAAAATGCCACCATGGTGTAAGCTGCGGTGGCATTTATTATGTGCATTTTTATTTATTTTTTCCGTATCTTAAGGGTCTTGCTACATGAACATTGAAAAACTCGATGAGAGGTCCCATGAAAAATGCGGTGATTATTGTTCCTATTCCTGGAAGAACACCCATCGCAAAACCAAGGCCTGTACAGATGAGGTCTCCTGCAATTCTGAGAATTCTAAAATCCCAGCCCTTTTGTTCTGAAAGTGACAGTGCTATGGCATCATAGGTTGATACCCCAAGATCGCTGGTAAAATACAGAGCTGACGCAAAGCACATGATTACAATCGCTACGATAAGGAAGAGCATTTTTACTATAAATGAAGGATTGGGAATCAGCTTTGTCCAAAAGGCATGTGACCAGTCAACTACATATCCCAGCAGGAACAGGTTGATGAAGGTGGCGATTCCGATCTTTTTCTTATCAAGGAAGAAATCGAATACCAGAAGCACCATGTTGATTACCATGTAGACGATGCCATATCCTATCACGGGATTATCGGTATAGTCTGTGAAAAATCTAGGTGCTCCGCCTGTCAAAATGTGCTGCAACTGTGTCCAGATTCCGTGGGCAAATACCTGAAAGGGATCCATTCCCATAAGTGAAAACTGGAACATTCCTACTGAAAAGCCTGCTATAAGTACGCCACCCAAAGTCATGGCAAGGCGTCTTTTCATTTCATTATCAAATTTTTTAAACATATCTTTTGCCTCCATCGAGCAATATTATCAAATCTCTCATTTGGCAATAATGTCATTTTGGGTGTTCTTTTTCAAAAAATCATGCCTTTTTGTGCTCTTTGGAATCTACGCTGTAATCTAATACGATAGGCCTGGTACTGGTTTGTGCTTTTCCTTTCCATTTTATGTTGTAGTAGATAAGCTCTATTACGCAGCAGCACATCCAGCCTACAGGATAACCAAATCCAACCCATTTCGGGTCGTTTACTATGAAGTGAGTGAGTACAAAAAGATAAATCTGTCTTATTACTACGAAGGTTGCGATCATGATGACCATGGGGCCTCTTGAATCGCCGCGCCCTCTAAGAGCTGCAGCCAGCGTGTGGTTTACACAGTTGGCAATCAGGAAGAAAACGTTTGTCTGAATGAAAAGAGCTCCGAATTCAATTACAGATTCATCCGCTGAAAACAGCCTTATGGCCGGTCTTGCAAAGACAAACAGAAGAAAAGCTATCACAAAGGTGATACCTGTGGATAAGAGAATAGCGGATCTTGTGCCTTTTTCTGCACGATCCTCTTTTCCTGCGCCGATATTCTGACTGACAAAGGTAGTGGCTGCCATGGCGACGCTGGACATGGGCAGCATTATGAAGGTATCTAACTTGTTATAGCTGCTCCAGCCTGCCATGCAGCTTGAACCGAAGTGATTAATATAGGATTGAACGAATACATTTGAAAAAGCTGTGATGACTGACTGTATTCCTGCGGGGAGACCAACCATGAATATGCCTTTAAGGATTCCTGCATCGAGTGTTAAGTCTTTCCATATAAGCTTATAAATGTCATTGGTCCTTGTCAGAAGCATAAGTGTCAGAATAGCTGATATCATCTGAGAGATGATGGTCGCATAGGCTACACCTGCAATTCCTGCGTGGAGCCCAATTACGAAAACAAGGTCAAGAACTATGTTCATAAGGCTTGTAAGAATGAGGAACATAAGAGGTCTGGTGGTATCGCCTACAGCCCTTAAGATACCACTACCCATGTTGTAGATTAGAAGACCGGAAAAACCAAGAAAATATATCCTGAGGTATGTAGTAGCATCCGGCATAACATCTTCAGGAGTGGCCATAAATTTAAGCATAGGTGTAACGCCGATACTTCCAATTATTGTAAAGAGAACGCAGAAGATGAGTGTAGTTGCAATGGTGGTTTCGATAGCAAGGTGGAGACCTTTTAAATCCTTTCCTCCAAAATATCTGGAGATCAGAACGCCTGCTCCGATTGAAAATCCGTTAAAAAAGAACACCAGCATATTTACAATCATGGTGGTGGAGCCCACTGCCGCAAGGGCCTCTTTTCCTACGAAATTGCCCACCACGATCGAATCTACGGTGTTATATAACATCTGAAAAATATTACCGAACATAAGCGGGAGAGAAAACGTAATTATCTGTTTTAAGATTGAACCGCTTGTCATGTTTCTTGTTGTAGTTTTTTGTGCCATTTTTTGTATCCCTGGTTTTGCTTATTTTATTTGTTTTTATGTAAAATCACTTTGAATAGTTTCCATTTATAAAGTTTAGCACAAAGGGATAGTTTGTTGTCTTACCGAAATTTGTCTTTTTATGTCCGTTTTTTGACATGATTTCTTATATCAGTCAGATGTTGGCTACACATTTTTTCAGATAATCCTGCGCCAATTCCGAGTGTAATTAAGTCGTTGTCGGATATGTTCTTTCCTTTACCATTCACAGATGTTGTATGTTCGCCCCAGTAGGTATCACTATAGGTGAGATCGTATGCCGGTGCCAGTTTCCAACCATTCATATCTGTATAAAGAAATGAAAAGTTCTTAGTATGATCATCTCTGTTATGAGCCAATACGTTGAAACACATTATTTTATACAACTGTTCTTTGTCATAAGTGGCATCTTTTGTAAGCACTCTTACTAATTTGAAAAAAGCCTCATAATCACATGAGGGAAATCGAAAATCTGCCTCTAAAAGTGCTGCGAAGGTTATGGTGAATATTTTTTCTCCGCTTTTTCTGTCAAATCGTTCGGTTTTAAAGTAACCGTCACAGACAGAAGATGGAATAAGTTCTGCTTCAGTCATGGAAATGCCGCAGTTTTTAGCGCATATGGAATAGTCATATTCGCGTTTTCCACTAACTTCGGGATCGGTTTTGGCTGGGAATTTCACAATCCATTCCCGATTTCCTTCGGAAAGAAGTATTTTGGGACGTGTTCCACCACTTGATCCACCCATTTTATAGAGTATATCCAATTGCTCAGTATGCTTTGATGATAGGATATTTGCGCATTCTTTCGCAATCATATCATAGTCAAGGCCAATATTTTTCAAATCAAAGTCGGATTCCTTAGATGGTAAATATTCAAGAGCGCCCATTCCGCTTTGGCCTACATATGCTAAACGTTCAAGAGTTGATATTTCTCCACGCTTTATTCCAAGTGTCTCAAGATGTCGGTCTAATAACAGCTCACCCCAGCTATCCGGCAGGCTGTCAGCAAAAACGCCGAACAAACCACCAAAACGGTCCATAGCCCTTTCGTTAGGCACAAAGACATCATTCCGTAGAGGTAATGAAAAGGGGCTAATGGCAAAGCCATTTCTTTGCCACTCGCTACTATATTGAAAGGCAATTCTCTTGTCGGGAGTTTCCGCAAGTGTTCCCACATGATGTCCGTGATAATATACGTCAAGTGTCTTATTTGTTCGCATTTATAACTTCCTCAATACTGTTGTAAACGGGTTCGGTAAATAGTTCATTGAGTTCATTAACAACGCCAAGTTCCATGGTTAGTTTTATAAATGATTCCAAAGATATTTGCCCGGTCTTTTCAAATTTTCGGAGCGTAGCATAGCTAACATTACTACGTCCTGCTAATTCTTTTTGGGTTATCTTTTTTCTTTTTCTGATATCTCTTATTTTTGTTGCTAATCTTTTTGCAACGTCAGAAGGGGTGTCCCATAAATAATCCATCGCTTAATTCTCCTATTGTTATTATAATAGCATTTAGGCTCGTATTATTCAATAAAATGCTATCATGATAGCAATTGGCAGCTCCGAGTATATAAATTTCAAATAACGAGTTTATTAGTTTGGATATTTTTTTTCATATATTTATGAGCCGATTTTTCAGTAATTTATAAAAATATCTTGCAAGAATCAAATTAATATAGTAGTGTATCTTAAAGATATGACAATTCCATATTGTGACATTTCTCTTATTCAGAGTGGTGGAGATACATAGGATCTGTGAAGCCACGGCAACCCCGGACATCCGGAAGGTGCCAACCTGAGCGTAGTGAGTAAGTGATCGAGTGCTGGATTTACAGTTATTTATACCAGCAGGATCTGCGAGCAATAAGAGGATTTGATTATCTGATATCAGGTCCGCTTGGCTGCGCAGCTAAGCGGATTTATTATTTGTTCTTTTTGAACAAATGTCCACGTTTTTGTTTGAGCGCTGTGAGCGCAGAAAGGAAATTTAAAATGGCAGAAAAGTTTATTTTTACTTCTGAGTCAGTTACTGAGGGACATCCCGACAAAATTTGTGATAACATCTCCGATGCTATCCTTGATGCTTGCCTTGAGCAGGATCCCATGAGCCGTGTTGCTTGCGAGACAACTGCATGCACAGGTTTCGCACTTATCACAGGTGAGATCACAACCAAGGCTGTTGTTGATTACGCTAAGATCGCAAGAGAGACAATCGTTGAGATCGGTTATGACAGCTCAGAGAAGGGCTTTGATGGTAACACATGTGCTGTTATGGTAGCTCTTGATCAGCAGTCAGCAGATATCGCTATGGGTGTTGATAAGGCTATCGAGGCTAGAGAGAACAAGATGACTGACGAAGAGATCGAGGCAATCGGTGCCGGCGATCAGGGTATGATGTTCGGTTATGCTACAAACGAGACAGAGGAGCTTATGCCCTACGCTATCTCTCTTGCTCACAAACTTACAAAGAAGCTTACAGAGGTTCGTAAGGACGGAACTCTTGCTTATCTTAGAGCAGACGGTAAGAGCCAGGTTTCTGTTGAGTACGATGAGAACGGCAAGCCTGTAAGACTTGAGGCTATCGTTGTTTCAACTCAGCATGATGAGAAGGTTACACAGGAGCAGATTCACGCTGACATCAGAAAGTACGTTATTGATGCAGTTGTAGATTCAGCTATGGTTGATGAGAACACAAAGATTTACATCAATCCCACAGGTCGTTTTGTAATCGGCGGACCTCAGGGTGATGCAGGTCTTACAGGACGTAAGATCATCGTTGATACTTACGGCGGCGCTGCTCGTCACGGCGGCGGTGCTTTCTCCGGTAAGGATTGCACAAAGGTTGACCGTTCAGGTGCTTACGCAGCTCGTTATGTTGCAAAGAACATCGTAGCTGCTGGTCTTGCTGACAAGGCTGAGATTCAGCTTTCATATGCTATCGGTGTTGCACAGCCCACATCAATTCTTGTTGATACATTCGGCACAGGTAAGGTTTCCGATGAGAAGCTTACAGAGGCTGTTCGTAAGGTATTCGACCTTCGTCCCGCAGGAATCATCAAGATGCTCGACCTTCGTCGTCCTATCTACAAGCAGACAGCTGCTTACGGACACTTTGGCCGCAACGATCTTAACCTTCCTTGGGAGAAGACAGACAAGGCTGAGGAGCTTAAGAAGGCAGTTAACGCATAAGCCAATCTTGCTAAATTTGTTTTAATTACATAAGTATATTTACGGCACCCTCTATTCTGAGATAATCAGCATAGAGGGTGTTTTATATGTTATATTGAATAGGTGATGTTTTTCGATAGGAGCATTCCTGTAATTCAGAAATAACGCCAATTGAATAAAAAGAAACCTCTAAGTAAGATAAAGGTGTTCATCTTGGCGGATGAAAAAACATCTTATGCTAACCGGAGGTTTCTCAAAATGAATTTTACACAGAATGACAGACTTAAGCAAGTAACTGCAGATACACTGATTGTTGGGGTTGATGTTGGATCACAGACACATTTCTGTAGAGCGTTTGACTGGAGGGGATTTGAGCTATCCAGAAGAGTGTTTAAGTTTAGTAACGACCGAATGGGATTCCTTACATTCCTTCGATGGATTGAGGAACTCATGAATAAGACCGATATGAAGAA
>NZ_ATVV01000043.1:0-22807 GCF_000420905.1 Butyrivibrio sp. AD3002
CAGCAATCATGTTTGTACTTGGAAATATCAATTCCTGCAAAGTACATAGACATTAGATAAAACCTCCTGATTATTATAGTTGGCACTGTTGTCTACCACAGAGAAATCGACTGTGTAATCACGTAAATCTAAACGTCAAGCGTTAACAAACTAATTACCAGTATTAGACGAAAAGCTGTGGTCTGAGTCACCTCGTACCAGTCAAAGCTGTAATGAAATAGCAACAGATCCACAGTGCCTAAATAAATATATCAGAAAAGGATTAGAAATAGCCCAGAGAACCTGGGAGAAAGGAATAATCCAATCACTTTTCTAACATGATTGGATTATACGTGATGAAATGTAATAAAATAAAAAGTACACCATACCAAATGCTTAATGATGCTGAAGCAAATTGCTTTCTGTAAAACAGTAATGAGAACTCTATGAAATAGAAGGTTAAAAGTATGCTTCCGAAAAATCCGTGGGCTAAAGTTAGAGAGAAGCAATAATTATGAATTATCGGATTTATTATTATTGCGCCAAAGTATGATACTAAAGGCATAAAGGTCTCGGGAAAAACTTTAATTGGGTTCCAATGTCCTATTATTGGGACTGGCTTACGAAACTGACCGATGTAGAGCCAATCATCTGTATCATATACTACCAGTGGATTAATAATTGTTAGAAAAAGGAACAGACTGATAAAAATGATGATTCCATAAATAGTAAAAATGTAGAATGTTTTTTTGCTTTTTGTATTCATGAGTAAAAGTACCTCAGCCTTTTGCATTATCTGCACCCAAAAGAGGATAGAAAAAGATATATATTATGTATGGGTGATAATAGTATAATATACTACAAAAGTATACTAAGAAGGAATAAAAATGGAAAGAAATAAAGGAATTTATAATGAAGTAGTTGTTTTTGCACTGGTGATCATTTTAATTAATTCGATCTTTTATTGTATGAAGAAAGAAGGCTATTTTCTTGATGAAAAGGCTACTTTTTATTATTCTAGTGTAAGTTATACTTCTTTTTATGATTTCGTTCAAAGCCTTGCCCGAAACGACTTTGCATTTGAAAAAACATTGTTCGGAACATTAAATAGCGCACCTATGGTGATAGGAGAGAGATATACAGCAGATGAAGTTAAAGCATTGTTTGATGCTCAATCTGGTGATAAATTCACTTTTGCAGATACATATCTTGTATCTATTATTGATGCACATCCACCGCTATATTATATCTTATTTAATACACTAAATTCTTCCGTACCAGGTATTTCCGCTAAAAACATTGGATTTTTAATCAATATTTTAAGTTTGCTACTAACTTGTATTTTTTTGTTTAAAATAATTGTATTACTTACGGAAGACAGATTATGTGGTGTGTTTGGGATACTTTTTTATGGATTGAGTTATGATTTTGCAAATTGTGTGATGTATATCAGAATGTATGCTTTACTTACTTTTTTGATAGTACTTTTGCTTTATCTATATTTATTATTGGCTAATAACGATTTTAATCTGAATAATAAGATTTTATTGAAAATATGCCTGGTTGAAGTTATTGCCATGCTTACACAATACTATGCGGCATTATTTATTTTTCCTTTGTTTTTTATGACGATCATATTTATGCTGGCAAATAAAAAAACAGTGAAGAGATATTTTGCATGTCATATTATTATCGCAATTATCTATTTGTGTATTTGGCCATTTTCGATTATCCAATTAACACATAATGGGCGTAGTCAGGATATCATGAATAATGCGGCATCGTTTAAACTTCTTCTTAGGCTTAAAGAATTTGGTGGCTTGCTAAAATACTCCATTTTTAGTGGAAGCAAAGTTTTTTTGATAATAACCGTTTTTTTTGCAGCTCTGTTAGGAATTATTTGTTTAAAGAAAATTATCCAAAATGGTATCACGAAACTGAAAGAATCCCATAAATTGTGGCTTTATTTATATTTGATCATACCGGTATCTATTTTTTATATGGTATCAGTATATATTTCACCATGGGTTATGGATAGGTATGTGATGCCGGCAATACCCATTTTTTCCATAATCGTAATTTGGGTGCTTTGGAAAAGTGTAAAATTAGTATTAAAGAAAGACTGGATATGTGCACTGCTACTCATGGTTGTGATTTTGGTGTCATATGTGAATACTTTAAAAATTGAACCCAGGTATGCTTATCCGATAACAGAAAAAAAGCATGAGTTTATTAGTAATAATGTAGATAAAGAGGCTTTGATTATAGAGCCCGAGAATGATGCTGAGTATATAGAGGTCGTAGACGATATAAATCATCCATATTGGACTATGATAAAAGATAAAGGATTATCAGATTATCTTACAGAGACATTTATAGCAGATAATGATTATGCAATCTATATTAGTAAGTATTGTGATTTGGAATATATTACCGGTGAGTTCGCTCATCAGAACTATTCTATAATAAATAGCGGCTATTCAACGGACTTTTTTGATGTATACATTTACCAAAAAAGCCCGCAATAATTATTTGCTCATTTTAAGGTGTCTTTAATTTTGGTGAATGAAAATGTGCATATAAGAACAAATGCCAGTCTGACGCAAAAAACTAAAATGCATCTTAGAGCGACACTACCTTGCCAATTTTGCGCAAGGTCATATTCATAATATCCACTGAATGCTAATAATTCGATGGAATGAATGCATAAGACATATAATGAATTACGGCCTATTCGCCTGATAAATGTTGAAATTGTACCGGTTATGTTGTTGAAGTGTAGAAAGAGGAATACAATTATAATTCCCCAAATACCTGCTTCAGCAATGGAAATAGGACCCAAGGGATACATATTATTTGCCATATCAAACAGACTGCCGGATAATAGCACAATTATCTTAAGAATTAAAGCAATTATCAAAAATGTGACTTTGTAAATATTTTTCTGCTCAGTAGTAAATAATTTGTTTTTCTTGATAAAATAACCAAGACTTATATAGAAGACAGAAATAAATCCTTGGGAAATGCTCCAGGGAATGATATCAATATAACTAATAAGCCAGCCGAGAAGGCAGATAAATATAGAAAAACAAAAGAGTTTTTCTTTTTCAAAAAGGTTTGCTCCAAAGTTGAAGACAATATAGGCAATAGCAAGAGCTAACAAAAACCATATAGGACCACAGGCTGAGAATTTTAGACCAAATATGTAACATTCATGTGCAAATCCTAATAGTCCACCAGAGAAAACTGAAAGAGTAGCTTTAACTGCAGAACGTGCATTTCTGTAAAGGACATAGTAGCAAATCAGATGCATTACTGTAGTAATAAGCATTGTAATTGCGTATGGAATCAATAACATAGTAAATTGTTTTTTTACACATTTGATATTAGTTGCTTTTCTAAAACCATACCCACATATTATAAGTAAAATGGGCATAGCTGTTTCACGAATTATGCTGAGTAACAGCAATAGAAACAGCAGAAATGGACTAGTACTGGTCAGCAAGGAATTGGTATCTGCTTCTCCAAGGAAGAAAAGCAATCCCTGCGTGTGACCAAGTATCATAAGGATCATCATGACACCTTTTATTAGATCAAACATGCCGAGTGAATTTTTTATTGTATTCATTTTTGCTTTCATTTCATGTCTCCACTTTTAACATAATAAATATTATAGAAATCAGTATTTACGTCTGCTTTATGCATTTGAAGTCCTATAGTTGCGAATGCATTATCAACAGCTTCAGTATCTACTGACCATGCTACATATGCAATATATGTTGAGTCTTGGTCGATATAAGAGGAAATACTATCCAGTCGACTGTCATCTGTTTCAAAATACCTCGGGTGATTGAAATTCAATTCTATTTCGCAATTGCAAATAACGCCTTCTTTGTCTATTATTATTGCTTCATGTTCCGGGCAAATTTTGGCCAATTCGGTTCGTTTATTATCGTTATATAAATATGAAGGCGATGTTGTTATATGCCACAGGCAGCTAATGAATATGCAGAATGCCATTGCAAAAGCTATAGAAATGAAATTCTTTTTTATTACAAAAGATGCCATATTGGCTAATGAATATATAATTATTATGCAAAATAGCGGAATGATGGGCATTATGTATCGGTCAACATGCCAGGGAACAGCATTTGCTGCAATTACAAAGTAGATAAGGGAAGTAAAATACAAGTAGATCATTACCCCGAAATGTTCTGTATCGATCCAAGAGTGAAAACTACCTTTGCATATGTTTTGAATAATTTTTGCGAGGATAACGATAAAAACAATTAAAAACACGATAATTAACAACTTGGATTTTGCTGCAAATATACTGTTTGCCAAGGAATCTTTGTAGCTGATAATGTTCTGCAAAAAGTGAAGATGACTTAAATTATGTGTTACATCGTCGCCACGGTTAGAGAATAATATATGCATAATGGAAAAAGGCCAGGTTATTAAATAAATAATTCCTGTAACTACATTATAGACCAGGTACCTTGATACTGACTTTTTTTGATGTAATGCAAATGCAATGTTAATAACAAAAATAGGTATGCAGAAAAATAGAGCGAAATATTGAGTCATCATGGCAAGATATTCAATCAGACACAATACCAGTATTGTTTTATGGTCGTTGACATACTTGTTTTTAAACCATTTAACATTTAGAAATATAGATAGCACCATCCAGAATGTGAGCATTGCATACATACGGTAATAAGTGGAATTATTTATAAAATCCAAGCTAAAACCATAAAAAAGCATAGCTGTAATAGATAAAAAACTATCGTTAAATACCCAAACACCAATTTTGTATACTAGAAAACAGGTAATAATAAGAAAACAAATATTTATAATATAACCTATTAACATTAGATTTGTTTTGGGGAATATTGAGCAAAGTGTCTTTATGACAGCGTAGTATAAGGGAGGATGGACATCAAAGGCTTGCTGCAAATATGTGTTTAAATAATGGAATTTTTCATTATCTAATACTGTGTATCTCGAAAGGACTTCATCACGACTATACCAAACATCCATGTTGAGCTCTTTTAAATCTTTTGTGAGTTCATCGGAATTCCGATTCAGTACAGCATCTTTTACAGTTGTAAAATCAGTTAAAGTATCATTGGCCAATCTGAATGAGAGAGTCTCATCTATATAGTAGCCCATTTTTTGGTTGAAAAAGAAAAATGAATGAGTAAGAATAAGAAATAAACTGAGTAATAAACATGCTGTTGTCGCAAAAGAATTATTGGGTGTGCTTTTCATTTGGTAATTCCTTTCGTTTTATCATAAGCAGGTAGCGGATAAAACTATTATATTTCAATGCGATTTTATCATAATGTATAGTAGAAAAACTAATGTTTTCAATGTAAAATTTCATACAAAGTTTCCTGCTATTATTATTTCTTTTTAATGATTATGAACAATTTAAATAATACAATAACAACAATAATACCTTTTTATAATAATGCAGAGACTCTGCCTGTTATGCTTGACAGCATTTTGGACGGAGTATTAGTTCCTGATGAGATAATTCTGATAGATGACGGATCCACGGATGATTCTGCTGACATAATAAAAGAATATGTAAAAAGATATCCGGCAATACAGTATTATCATCAGGAGCATAAAGGCGTTTCAGCAGCCAGGAATCTGGGTATATCGCTTGCTAAGTGCACGTGGATCAGCTTCCTTGATGCTGATGATTATATTGAGCCGGATATGTATGAAGAGATGATTAAGGCTGTAGCAGATGGGATGTGCGATGGCTGCATTAGCGGATATTTTACACATAAGGATGAAATTATTACATCCTATACAAGGCTGCAATCTGAAACATTGCTGTCAAATGACATATTGAAAGCTATGTTTACCGATGATACTGTCAGAGGATTTCTTGTTACTAAACTTTTTAAAGCGGACATAGTAAAGCAATATTCATTTGATGAAAATATAGCGATGTGCGAAGATTTGCTATTTCAAACGCGCTATTTCGCTAACAATAATCTTAAATATAAGTACATTCCAAAAGCTTTTTACCATTATATTCAGAATGTTTCATCTGCGACATCTACGAGAGACTTTTTCAGTAATGGCATATTTGTTTACAAACCTGCATTTGATAAGATAGGTAATATTATAAAAGAAGATTATGTTTTAGATAGTTACAATTCGATTCTGGAATATAGTATGTATACATTATTAAAAGCCTATAGTGAAGGAGACAGAAGGAAGCGAACCTCTGATCAGATCAGGGCGATGCAAAAAGAATTGAAATCTACACCATGTAAACAAAAATCCAAGCGAAGAATCGCGTATCAACTGGCACCTATACTATTTAGTAGGTTTATTTAAACGAGATATGAAGAAATTACTGATTTTAGGAGATACCGGAAAAACTGATAGATTGATTGAGCTTGCCAAAGCAAGAGGTATATATACCATAATCACTGATGATCGGGATAAGAAACAATCAAAGTGTAAACTGATTGCAGATGAATCCTGGGATATAAGTGTTTATGATACGGATACACTTGAGAAACTATCAATAGAAAGAGGAATTACAGCCATTACATGCGGAGCCAGTGAAAACTGCATGGATGCAACCAGAAAGCTATGTAAGAGACTTAATTTGCCATTTTATGTCTCCGATTATGCATGGGAGATTACAAATGACAAGTTGAAATTTAAGCAGCTATGCAGACAATATGGAATTCCTGTTGTTAAAGAGTATATGCCGGATATAAGTCTAGGCACTAAAGAAATGGAGCATATCGAATATCCTGTCGTTGTGAAACCGACTGACAGTTGTTCGAGTATAGGATTTCACCTATGTGAAAATGAAGAGGATCTTATTGATGGCTACAGGGATGCATATCATAAATCGAAGACCAACAGAGTGGTAATCGAAAAGTTTTATTCCGGGGTAGAGATAAGTCTTATATTTGGATTCAACCGGGGAGAGTCATATTTAATTGAAGCAGGCGCAACATTTGGTGACAGAAAAGATGATATACCGTTCGTTTTTGGATACGGACCTGCAGATTGCCTGGGTAGATTGGAAAAGGAACTGTTTCCTCAATTATCGAAATTATTTAATGAACTTGGTTGTTATGAGGGAATAGCTTGTATTCAGGTTATTTTCGAAGGTGATGAATACGCTGTGACGGAAATGAATTATCGTCTTCCTGGCGGGGCATCTCCTATACAAGATTATATGTGTCAGATTGTTCTTGATTATGCCTTGAATGAAGACTATCTTGCCTCAATTTCACAGCCTGAACCGGTGAATGTTTCCGCTTATTTGGTTTCGCTTAAACCGGGGAAAATAGCTTCTGTTGAAGGGGTTGAAAGTATAAGGGAATTGCCGGGAATTGCATATGTGAAGATAAATATGGAAGATGGGACTGTAATTGAGCCGGATTCAGGTATGCGCCGGATATTTTGCATAATAGTCTCTGCGCTTCCTTTTAATCAATTTAAAAGTCAGATCAGTACTATAAATGAATTGCTTAAAGTTACTGATGATAATGGAAATGATATGGTCATGAGACTTATTCTTGATGAAAACAATAATGTTATTGATGGCGGTTTATAAATATGGATTTTAGTTTAGACAAAAAAATACCCCATACAATCCACTATTTCTGGTTTGGCGGCGGAAAAAAGCCTGAATCGGTGCAAAAATACATCGATAGCTGGCGTAGAAACTGTCCGGATTTTGAGATAAAAGAGTGGAATGAGACAAATTACGACATTCATAAGCATCCATATATGGAAAAAGCCTTTGATGAAAAAAAGTGGGCGTTTGTTTCGGATTACGCAAGAATGGATGTTCTCTATAATCGTGGCGGGGTATATCTGGATACTGATGTAGAGATAATAAAAGACTTGTCGCCGTTATGTGAAAACAAGGCATTTTTTGGCTTTGAAAACAGCGAACTGGTAAATGACGGGCAGGGCTTTGGATGCGTAGCAGGTCTCCCTATTTTCAAAGAAATGCTTGATCTATACGACAGCGATGAAGCCTATGATTTTTGGGGCGGAGAAAAACATAATGTTGAGAGTCCGAAACTTCGTACACTGGTACTTAAGAGACATGGACTTAGACTCGATGGTTCAAGACAGACAGTAGGTGTTGTTGAGATATACCCGGTGGACTATTTTTGTCCGCTTAATTATGCGACCGGACTCGTTGAAATTACTGAAAACACATACAGCATACATCATTTTGATGGTAGCTGGAAAGGTGGCAACAGCGGATTTTACACGAATCTCATGAGAAGACTTAACAGGATGTTCGGGGAGGAAAAAGGTAAACTTTTATTTGATAGAATAATTGGATTTAAGGATAATATTAAAAAAATAATTAGAAAATAAATGTTATCGTGTTACTAATCTGTACAAATTATAGTCAGTTTTTCAAATCCACTAGACATATCTACTTATTATAATGTATACTTGTGAACCGAATGGCGTACTAGTTTAATAACGATTCGCTGGTTCTTGTGGGGTGGAACTATAATGAAAAAGAGTTTAATTGTTTGGAGAGTTTATGAATCGTTCTAATGTTTCTGCGTCTTTTGATGTTGTTCACGCAATACTGGATGTAGTTTTTCAATGTCTTTCGATGACAATTGTATATTTGGTTTGGGGGCACTTGGTGAAGGCCGAACAGCGTGACAGCATTTTCGCTATGCTGTTTGTTTTTATTGTGATTTATGTTGTTTGTAACAGAGCAGCAAATATCTATAATAATACCCTGTTTTTTTATGTTGACAGAATAATACGTCGTAAGACAGTTTCCTTTTTGTGGGCAACTTTTAGTTGTTTTCTTATTTATTGGTTTTGCCTTGATCATTCAGTTGATGCTGATTTTTTGATGGCATTTCTGACACTGTCTTACCTTATAGTTTTGGTTGAGAGTCTGTTCTTTTTAAGACTTGTTGACAGATTGATAAACAGAAAGCATATACCGAGATGTGTATATGTGGGAAGCAAGGATTCTTATAATAAATTCAGATATTTCCTTAATAAAACTCCGCTTACATTAAATGAGATAGGCTATGTGAGCTTTGATGATGACGATGATTCTCTGGAATACATCGGATGCTTGTCCGATCTTGAGGAGATTATCAGAAAGTATAATATTGATCAGGTTTATATCATGCAGAAGCGTGAGATGGATATTGCTTATATTCAGAAGTATATCGATCTTTGCATCGAAATGGGTGTTACCTGCAGAGTTATTGTTGATATTTACAGAAGGAGAAAGGCTTTCTCCTATAACAGCAGTATCGGAACTTATCCAGTTATGACCTACCATACTATCAGTATGAACACATGGGAATCACTGATGAAGCGTCTATTCGATATCATTTTTGCTTTGATTGGCATTATTCTGACATCACCGATAATGATTATTACTGCGCTTGCGATTAAGCTTGACTCAAAAGGTCCCGCTATATTTAAACAGGTCAGAGTTGGTAAAAACGGCAGACACTTCAAGATATGGAAGTTTAGAAGCATGTATGCTGATGCTGAGGAGCGTAAAGCTGAACTCATGGAACTCAATGAGGTTCAGGATGGCATGATGTTCAAGATTAAGGATGATCCGCGAATTACCAGAGTTGGTAAGTTCATTAGAAAGACCAGTATTGATGAGCTTCCGCAGTTCTTTAACGTGCTTTTCGGATCAATGAGTTTTGTTGGAACCAGACCGCCGACGCTTGATGAGGTTGAGAAGTATACTGCCGATCAGTGGAGGAGAATCAGCATCAAGCCCGGTATCACGGGTAGATGGCAGACAAGTGGCAGAAGTAATATTACGGATTTTGATCAGGTTGTAAATCTGGATGTCGACTATATCGACAACTGGAACCTGATGATGGACTTGAAGATTATATTTAAAACTGTACTTGAGATATTTAAACGCAACGGGTCTTACTAGAATTATTTGGGAGCTATAATATGAAAATTGCAATGATTGGGCACAAGAGAATACCGTCCAGAGAGGGAGGAGTGGAGATAGTTGTAGAGGAGCTCTCTACACGTCTTGTGCTTATGGGACATGCGGTTACGGCATACAATCGTAAGGGGAAAAATGTTGCCGACAAGAACGCTGATAAAGCGGCTCATAAGCTCAAAAGCTACAAAGGAATACGCATAGTTCATGTACCTACACCTGACCTGAAGGCATTAAATGCGGTAGTTTATTCTTTTCTTGCTACAATTTTTGCACTTCTTGGCAATTATGATGTAATTCATTACCATGCAGAGGGACCTTGTGCGATGCTTGTGATTCCTCATTTTTTCGGAATCAGAACTATTGCGACCATACATGGTCTTGACTGGCAGAGAGCAAAGTGGGGCGGCTTTGCTACAAAATATTTAAAATTCGGTGAGAAAATTGCAGCAAGATATGCCGATGAGGTTATCGTTCTTTCCCGTAACGTTCAGCAGTACTTTCTGGATACTTACGGAAGACAGACTATTTACATACCAAACGGCGTAAACAGGACCGAGTTCCTGGAACCCGACAGAATTGTTAAGAAGTTTGGACTTGAGAAAGAAAAATATATTCTTTATCTTGGAAGAATCGTTCCTGAGAAGGGAATAACATATCTTCTTGAGGCTTTTTCCAAGATTGATACTGACATGAAGCTTGTTATAGCCGGTGGCGGAAGTCATTCCGGTGATTTCATGCAGGAAGTTATGGATATGGCAAAGAAGGACAGCAGGGTTGTTATGACCGGCTTTGTACAGGGCAATACGCTTACAGAGCTTTTCAGCAATTGCTACATGTATGTACTTCCCAGTGATATTGAGGGTATGCCGATAAGTCTTCTTGAGGCTATGAGTTTTGGCAGAAGATGTCTTGCCAGCGATATTCCGGAGAATACCGAGGCGTGCCGCGAATATGCCAACTACTTCAAGAAGTCTGATGTAGAGGACCTTAAAAAGAAGCTTGAGGAGAGCATCGCGAATCCCGGCAGCTTCCACAAATTCGATGAAATAATGGACTACTGTTACAAGAGATTCGATTGGAACAAGGTTACAGGTGCCAGCGTCAGACTGTACATTGATGCAATCCTGAATGTGGAGCGTATTAATAACATTTAATATGCCTTCCCTTGGGTGGTGAAGAAATAAAGTGCCTTCCCCCTCTGGGGGAAGGTGGCACGAAGTGCCGGATGAGGGGATTTAGTCCCAACAAAATTCTATGGGCAGAAAAAAGAAACAAACAATTGAATTCAGATTTTATGAGATACCCCAGGGACAGAGCTGCCTTGCTCTTTTAGGTGAGAAGTGGATCAGGGTTTATGGAGAGGAGGATAATGTTCTTCATTTCCATAACCTTTTTGAGGTGGGATATTGCAGGTACGGTGATGGTAAACTGATCCTCGATGAGAAGGATTGCCACTACGAGACCGACATGTTTTCTGCTATTCCGCCGAACTATCCGCATACCACCACGAGCGAGGAAGAGAATTTCTGGGAGTATTTTTTCTTTGATCCGGAAGCGGTGGTTTCCGAGATCTATCCGGATAATGTTCCCAAACAGCGCGAAGCTATAACAATGATAAATAAGAGAGCTGATTTAATGAATGCTGCAGAGCATCAGGAGATTGCAGAGACCATTAAACGTATTATGGAGGAGATGAGAGATAAAGATTCCTACTACAAGGAAACTACTCAGAACCTCATCAAGACTTTTATTTTCTTGCTTATGAGGATTCATAAGTCTATGGATGCGGAGCAATCCTCGCTTATAGAGCAGGACACCAGCGGCGATCTTGTAAGCATAAAGCCTGCAATTGAGTATATTGAGCAGAATTATGCGGATGACATAAGGGCTCTTGATCTTGCAAATGTATGTAACATGAGTGAGACACACTTCAGAAGGAGCTTTGTGGAAATAATTAACATGCCTCCCATGGACTATCTGAACCTTGTGAGAGTACAGAAGGCATGCGATACGATGAAAAAGACGGAACATTCCATGGAAATTGTTGCCGTCGAATGTGGTTTTGGCAATGTGTCTACTTTTAACAGGAATTTTAAGAAATTCCTCGGAACATCGCCATATCAGTGGAAAAAGAACAGGGACAATTATGCAAACAAGCTCCTGGACTACAATATCCACGCCCTGAAAGGCTGGTAAGGCTTAAAATGGGCAACTTAATTGTTTAAGTTTATTAATAATCTGTTCAAATTTTATTCATAATTGGTCGATAATGCACATTTTAGTCTTTAAAATGTGCATTATTTTTTGCGCTCATTGGTATAATATACATATATTTGATTCGGAAACAGATTATTTCAGTCAAATTGCCCAAAACTCATCTGACATAATCTTAATAAATGAATCAGGTTAGAACATTATTTTAGTTTCATTAGGGAGGACATAATAATGAAAAGAAAAGCATTATCAATGGTTCTTGCATCTGCTATGACACTTTCCATGATCGCAGGTTGCGGCGGAAGCGGATCAGCAGATACAACAGCTAACGAGACAACAGAAGCAACAGAGAGCACAGAGGACGCTGGAGCAGCTGAAGAGGCTACTGAGGCACCTACAGCTGACGTTGCATCAGAAGGTGAGCACGAGCTTTCAGTTTACGCTTGGGATGAGAACTTCAACATTCCTGCTCTTAAGGCAGCTGAGAAAGCTTACCAGGCAGTTGATTCAGAATTCACTCTGAACATCATCACACAGTCCGGTTCACAGGATGTTGAGCAGGCAGTTACACTTGCTGCTGCTGCAGGCGACTTCAGCACACTTCCTGACATCGTTCTTTTCCAGGATCATTACATCCAGAAGTTCGTAGCAGATTATCCGGATGCATGGCAGGATATCGATGATGCAGGTATTGACTGGTCAAATCTTGGAGCTGAGAAGATTTCCTACAGCACAATCGGTGGTAAGCACTACGGTGCACCTGTAGATAACGGTACAGCAATCTTTGCATATCGTACAGACATCCTTGATCAGTGTGGCTATTCAATCGATGATGTAACAGGTATTTCTTGGGACAGATGGCTTGAGATCGCAAAGGATGTACATGACAAGACAGGCATGGCACTCCTTTCAATGGATCATTCAGGTGATGATCTTCCTTACATGATGCTTCAGGCTGAAGGCGTTTCACAGTGGACAGATAACACAACTCCTAACCTTGTAGGCAATGATAAGTTCAAGAAGATCATCGAAGTTATCGTACAGGGTGCAAATGATGGTTCTATCATCCTTGCAAACAGCTGGAGTGAGTACACAGACCAGACAATCCAGGGCGATCAGGTTGCAGGTGTTATGAACGGTAACTGGATCATTCCTACAATCGAGCAGGTTGCTGACAACAGTGGTAAGTGGGCTCTTACAACACTTCCTACAATTGATGGCGGAAAAGATGGTTATGCTGCAAACGGTGGTTCATCTCTTTATGTAACTGCCAACTGCTCAAAGCCTGATCTTGCAAAGTCATTCCTTGCTTACACATTTGGTGGTGGAGAAGGAGCTATCGAGACCTATGATGCAGCACTTACAGATGGCGGTGTTATCACAACATGCATCTCAGCAGGTAAGTCTGATGTATATGCTAAGGGTGTTGATTTCTTCAATGGCCAGGCTATCTACGCTGACATCGTTGAGATGGGATCTCACGTACCTGTAATTCAGCAGAGTGATTTCCACTACAACCTTCGTACTCTTGTAAACACACTTATTACAAACGTACAGAACGGTAACGACATTGATTCTGAGATTCAGGCTGCTCAGGAGCAGATTGAATTTGAGATCGCAGGTTCACAGAACTAATTTAGTATTGTAAGTATTTAAACCGGGGAATCGGGATTTTCCGATCCCCGGTTTTGTAAAATGAAGAAAAGGAGCGGCTCCGATGAAAAAAGGAAAATCCGTTACTGGAAAACAGAAAACAGCCGGTTGGATGTTTCTTGCAATAGCATCCATAATGATTTTTATATTCAGCTTTTATCCGATGATTTCAGCTCTCATCATGTCTTTCAAGACAGGATCTGCGGCTGCTATGAAATGGGCTAATCCCATTACCTTTAACTATACTCGTATGTTCCAGGACAAGACTTTTATGAAGTCTGTCTTCAACACATTTTTGTATCTGATAATTCAAGTACCGATAATGTTGGTGCTGGCAATACTTCTTGCGCAGCTCCTTAATAATAAAGATCTTAAGTTCAGAGGACTTTTCCGCACAATGGTATTCCTTCCGTGCGCAATTTCTCTGGTATCCTATGCATTGATATTCAGAACACTTTTTGCCACACAGGGTCTTGTAAATATGACTCTTATGAATATGGGGCTTATAAGTGAGAATATAAACTGGCTCGGACAGACAAATACAGCCAGATTTGTTATTATCTTTGCTCTTATCTGGAGATGGACAGGTTATAACATGGTATTCTTCCTGGCAGGTCTTCAGAATATTGAATATTCAGTATATGAGGCAGCTAAGATAGACGGTGCGTCAGGCTGGAAGACTTTCTGGCATATTACGGTGCCGCTTCTTCGCCCTGTTATAATCATGACCTTCATCATGTCAATAAACGGTACATTGCAGCTCTTTGATGAGTCCGTAAACCTGACAAACGGTGGACCTGCAAATACCACAATCACTATGTCACATTATGTATATAACAACGCATTTGGTACAGGTGTTGCTAACTTCGGATATGCATCTGCAATGTCATTCTTTATTTTCATTCTGGTTGCTATCCTTGCCTTTATAAATCTGAAAGTAGGTGATACACGTGACTAATAAAAAGAATAGATCCAATATACAAAGAAGGCTTATACCGAGCTATATCTTCCTTACGCTGTTTTCACTTTTTTCAGTATTTCCGCTGTTTTGGATGGTTACTGCAGCTACGAATGCCACAGTAGATGTTGCAAGAGGAAAAATCTGGTTTGGTACTCAGGCAGCTGAGAACTTTAAAAATCTCCTTGTTACTGCGAAAGCGCAGGGTGCAGGAGCATCTCTTTGGAGATTCATGGGGAATTCATTTACATATGCAGCTGTTCAGACAATACTGTGTATCTTTATCTGTTCACTCGCAGGTTATGGCTTTGAGCTTTATCATGACAAGGGCAAGGATTTCCTGTTCGCTATCCTGCTTATGGCAATGATGATTCCTGGTGTTGCTACAATGATCCCTATGTTTAGGATGATGAGTAAACTTCATTTCCTTAACCGGGTATGGGGCTTCGTTTTACCTGCAATATCCACGCCTTTTATGATAATGATGTTCAGACAAAACAGCCGTAACTTCCCGGTTGATATTATGGAAGCTGCAAGAATTGACGGACTTTCCGAGTTTGCAATTTTCTTCCGCATGTATATGCCTGTTATGAAGTCAACATATGCTGCAGCAGCCGTAATTACCTTTATGAATGCATGGAACGCATATCTGTGGCCCAGAGTCGTACTTACTGAGAATAAGGCTCAGACTATGCCGATTCTTATTGCAAACATGTCTAATGGATATACTGTTGATTACGGAATGCTTATGATGGGCGTATTATTCTGTTCACTGCCTACAATGATCATATTCTTCGTATTGCAGAAGCAGTTTGCAGAAGGAATCACAGGTGCAGTTAAGTAATCACCTGCTTCGATAATTCTAAATATGGGGAAGATGTTATGAACGAGTTTAACTATGAAATAGTAAAAAATCCTGAGATTTTCCAGGAAAACAGGATGCCGGCTCATTCTGATCATGTAGCATATAAGTCACTTTCTGAGATGACAACAGGAAAGACAAGTTATAGGCTTTCTCTGGATGGGGTATGGCATTTTCATTATTCCAGGAATGTCAAGGATGCTCCGGAAGGCTTCTGGAAAAATGAGTATGATACAACTGACTGGGACAGAATAAATGTACCTGCACATATTCAGATGGAAGGTTACGACAAACCGCAGTATGTAAATGTTCAGTATCCCTGGGATGGATCGGAAGATATTCGCCCGGGGGAGATTCCGGAGAGATTTAATCCTGTTGCTGATTATGTGAAGCTTTTCACTTTGCCCAAGGATTTTAAGGGTGAAAAGATCTGTATCTCATTCCAGGGAGTTGAGAGCGGCTTTGCACTTTGGCTGAATGGAAAATATATTGGCTACAGTGAGGATTCCTTTGATCCCTCAGAGTTTGATCTTACAGATTCTCTTGTGAAGGGGGAAAACAAGCTTGCGGTAAGAGTGTTCAAATGGACCTCCAGCAGCTGGTGTGAGGATCAGGATTTCTTTAGATTTTCCGGCATTTTCAGAAGCGTATTTTTGTTTGCTGTACCTAAGGTTCATGTCTCTGACATCACAATCGAGACAGGACTTTCGGATGACTACAAGACTGCAAGCATCGAAATAAAGGCAGCGACAACCGGTAGCGGAACAATGGAACTTGGGCTTTTCTATAAAGGGGAGAAGATTCTTGAAGGAAAGATTCCGCTTTCTGCATCCGGTCTTACAACAGGAAAATGTGATTTTGAGAAGGTATATCTGTGGAGCGCAGAGACTCCGAATCTTTACGAACTTTATCTGACTATTACAGATTCTCGCGGTGTCGTTTGTGAAGTGATAAAACAGAATGTTGGTCTTAGAAGATTCGAGATGAAAAACGGGCTCATGCTTCTTAATGGCAAGAGAATCGTATTTAAGGGCGTTAACCGTCATGAGTTTAGTCACAGAAACGGCCGTGTTCCTGATAGGGAAGAACTGATTCAGGATATTGTTACAATGAAGAGGCACAACATAAATGCCATCAGAACCAGTCATTATCCGGATGATTCCGCTATCTATGAGCTCTGTGATATCTATGGTCTGTACATGATCGCAGAGAATAATCTTGAAACACATGGAACCTGGGAACCCTTCGAGAGGGGAGTTGAGACAGAGGATTTCATAGTGCCAAAGGATAAGCCTGAATGGAAAGCTATGATGCTCGACAGGATTGATTCCATTTATCACAGAAATAAGAATCATCCCGCAATCTTAATCTGGTCAATCGGAAATGAGGCCTTCGGAGGTGAAGTCCCTTATGCTATGAGCAGACGATTTAAGGAGCATGATAATACCAGACTTGTGCACTACGAGGGACTTTTCCACGACAGAAGATATAATGATACTTCGGACATGGAGAGTCAGATGTATCCGCCGGTTTCTGCTATTAAGGAATTTCTTAAAAAGGAAAAGAAGAAGCCCTTTATATGCTGCGAATACACACATGCGATGGGCAATTCCTGCGGCGGAATGCATTATTATACGGATCTTACGGATACTGAGCCCAGATATCAGGGTGGCTTTATCTGGGATTATATCGACCAGAGTATTTTGAAGAAGGATAGATACGGTAAATACTTCGAGGCCTATGGCGGCGATTTTTACGACAGACCAAATGATTCCAACTTCAGTGGCAATGGTATTGCATACGGTGACAGAACACCATCTCCCAAAATGCAGGAGGTGAAGTTCAATTACCAGAATATTTCTGTCGAATTTGATAAGAATAAGTTCAAGGTTATTAATAAGAATCTCTTTGTAAATACATCGGAGTTTGATGCAAGGCTCCAGCTTCTTGCAAACGGAAAAGAGATATATAGCAAAGCTATAGAGTGTGATGTAAAACCGCTTACATCCAAGGCATTTACAATTCCCGGTGAGGTAACCCTGGCTATCAGAGATTATGAGGCGGGATATAACCTCACAAGCGGGGCACTTGAATTTGTACTGATAGTTTCCTTCACCCTTAAAGAGAGTACTTTGTGGGCAGAAAAAGGCCATGAGGTTGCCTTTGGGCAGACTGTTCTTAAGAAAATGGTGAAGCCGTATAAATGCTCTGATAAACTCACGGTTATCAGAGGAAAGAATAACATAGGTGTTCGTGGTGATGAGTTTTCCGCTCTTTTCAGTGTCATGGCACCCGGACTGTTGTCCTATGTATATTGCGGCAGAGAGATGATAGAAAAAGCTCCGGCTCCGAACTTCTGGAGAGCGCCTAATGATAACGATACCGGAAGCAAGATGCAGCAGCGTTATGCACAGTGGAAGATAGCAAGTATGTATCCCTGCATCACAGGTAAGCCTGACAGCGAGATGTGGTTTGCTAAGGTTACTGAAGGAAAGAACAGCGTTAAGATTGATTACAGATATTACCTTCCTACAATGCCTGCTTCAGAGTGCAGCGTAACGTATGAGGTATTTGGTGACGGAACTATTGAGACTACGATGAAATATGATGCAGTCAAAGGACTTCCGGATATGCCTGAATTTGGTATGATTTTCAAATTCAATGCCGATTATGACCATCTGACCTGGTATGGCCTAGGAGAGCAGGAGACCTACGAGGACAGAAAACGCGGAGGTAAGATTGGAATCTATTCCAACAAGGTTGCCGACAACATGGCAAAGTATCTTGTTCCACAGGAATGCGGAAACAAGTGTGATGTCAGATGGGCAAGAGTTACAGATTTCAAGGGCAGAGGTATTGAGTTTACAGGAGATAATATTTCTTTTAGTGCACTTCCTTACACTCCTCATGAACTTGAGAATGCTATGCATGACTATGAGCTTCCTCAGGTACATTACACAGTTGTAAGATGTGCATTGCAGCAGATGGGAATCGCAGGAGACGACAGTTGGGGCGCTCGTCCGCACCCTGAGTACCGCCTCCCTGAAGGCAAAAAACTCACCTTTACCTTCCGTTTTAAGGGTATTTAAAACATCACTTCATCCTTGAGTTGGTGATAAATACAAAAAGCTGTTTCAAGGTTTTTCAAAACATAAGAAGGACAATGTGTGTCAGACCACGGCCGATTATGCGTAAGCAACGAGGCCGTGGAATGATATACATTGTCCTTCGTATTGTTGGGGAATATTGTCAAAATAGCTGTTTTGTGGTATATTTCTATATTGGCATAGGGTGTTTTTTTACGGAATTGTGAGAATACTTATGCCAAAAATTACTAAAGAATAATTACTCAAATTATTGAAAAATCGGAGGCATCCTTGCTTAAAACTTTTTCCATAACTGACGTAGGTCAGAAACGAAAACTGAATCAGGATTATGTATTTTCCTCCGACAGACGTATTGGAAATCTGTCAAATGTGTTTATTGTTGCCGATGGAATGGGCGGACATAACGCGGGAGATTACGCATCAAAGTTCACGGTTAATACCATGGTTGAGGAGATCGAGAGATCCTTTGAGCAGAACCCTGTGCGTATTCTGGAAAATGCCATTAAAAAAGCAAATCAAAAGCTTCGGGCTAAAGCCGCAGAAGACGAGCAGCTCTATGGGATGGGGACAACCGTTGTGGCTGCAACTGTCATGGGCAGATATCTGCAGGTTGCTAATGTGGGGGACAGCAGACTGTATGTTATCGGAGACGACATCAGACAGATAACCAGAGATCATTCACTTGTTCAGGAGATGGTACGCGCAGGCGGACTTGATCCCGAAGAGGCGCGCACACACAAAGAGAAGAATATCATCACCCGTGCTATTGGGGCTGATGATACTGTTGATGTGGACTTTTTTAATGTTGAGCTCGAGAAAGGGGATATCGTGCTCATGTGTTCCGACGGGCTGACAAATATGCTCGAGGATCAGGAAATCCGCATGATCGTGAGCGGTCAGAGAGATATTATAGAGAAGGCACAGAAGTTAGTGGATATGGCAAACCAGCATGGCGGTAAGGACAATATCGCTGTTATTCTGATTGAGCCTTTTGCTGACGGAGGAGCTGAATGATTAAGATAGGAATGATGATCGGAGACAGGTACGAGATCCTTGAAAAAATCGGGACCGGCGGCATGTCCGATGTTTACAGAGCAAAAGATCATAAATTAAACAGACCTGTGGCTGTTAAGGTCCTTAAGCAGGAATTTTCGGAGAATGATAATTTTGTTTCAAAATTCCGTGTTGAGGCCCAGGCTGCAGCCGGATTGATGCATCCCAATATTGTAAATGTTTACGACGTTGGTGATGAAAACGGCATCCATTACATTGTTATGGAGCTTGTTGATGGCATTACACTCAAGAGATATATTGAGAAAAAATCCAGACTGTCTGTTAAAGAGGCTGTAAGTATTGCAATCCAGGTTGCTATGGGACTTGAGGCGGCGCACAATAACCATATTATTCACCGCGATATTAAACCTCAGAACATTATAATTTCCAAGGAAGGTAAGGTTAAGGTAACTGACTTTGGAATTGCGAAGGCAGCAACGAGTAACACTATTACCTCTAATGTTATGGGATCTGTTCATTATACTTCTCCCGAGCAGGCAAGAGGCGGTTATTCAGATGCCAAGAGTGATGTTTATTCACTCGGTATAACCTTATTTGAGATGCTCACAGGCAGACTCCCTTTTAACGGAGACACAACTGTTGCCATTGCGATTAAGCATATACAGGAGGATTTGCCTTCACCTGCTGAGTTTAGTGATGAGATTCCGATAAGCGTTGAGAAGATTGTAATGAAGTGCTGCCAGAAGAGCCCTGACAGGAGATATCAAAGTGCAGCAGAGCTTATTACTGATCTCAAGAGATCACTTATCACTCCGGATGAAGATTTTGTTAATCTTGTAGACCCCGATGAGGAGAGTGCTACAAGAGTTGCGACAGAAGCCGAAGCAAAGAGTATAAACGGTATGACAGATACCGAGCAGATGAGACTCAATGCCGACGTTATGCGTGAATATGAGAATCAAAAGAGACGCGATCAGGACTATTCCGGACGCCGTGACAGTGACTATGACGATGATGAGGAACTTTACGGCAGAAGAGGCTATGGTGACAGTGAGAGAATCGAGAAACTTACAATTGCCCTTGCTATTATAGGTGCGGTTCTTGTTGGAATAATTGTAATAATCCTGGTTGGAAGGAGTATGGGTATTCTCGGTGGAGAAGAGTCTGGAGGACTTCAAACTGAGGCCATAAGCGGAGAATCCAATACCGGCGATGGAATACAGATTCCGAACGTTACAGGGCTATCCTATGTTGAAGCTATAACAACATTGAAAGATAAGAATTTTAAATATGAAAAGGTTGATGATGATACAAGCACGCTTGCAAAAAATACTGTTGTATCGCAGTCACCTGAAGCAAATTCCTATGCTGAGAGCGGTTCTGTTGTGAAAATAACAGTAAGTACCGGAAAGGGTGCTGAGGCATCCAATCAGGCGTCACAGTCGCAGACAGAGGACAGCGCTTCAAACGCATCAGATGTTGCTTCGACAGAAGCTTCTACATCTCAGATTGCTGTTCCCAATCTTGTGGGATTATCTATCGACGAAGCAATTGCGACACTTTCGGAAGCAGGTCTTGCACAGGGAAGAGTCGTTGATGTGAATAATGATACTTACGGAGTTGATGTTGTAACTGCACAGAGTAAGCCGGTTGGAACAATGGTTGATCCTGGAACTTCTATCGACATTGAGAAATCTATAGGGCCTACCAGTATTTCCTATAGCTATTCGGGAGATATTGCGGCTCCTACAGAGGGACAGAATTATACAGACGGAGTTTCTGTCCATGTATCTTTTGTGACTGCAGACGGAACATCACTTCTTGATACTACGACAGCTTCGTTCCCTATCACCGGAGTGGTTCGCACGGGGCTGACATCTGCGACAGGTGTTATAACATTTACTTATACAGCTACAAGTCCTGCAACAACCGATGAGAACGGCAATGTTATCGAAGGGCGTACAGAGGAGTGCACAGTAACAAGAGCTGTTACATTTACACAGGAGAATTGATGAAGGGAAGGATTGTTAAGGGAATAGCCGGATTTTATTATGTCAATATCGGAAGCGATTTTGTCTATGAATGCAAAGCAAAAGGTATTTTCAGAAAAGACGGTGTAAAGCCTCTCGTCGGAGATGATGTTGAAATTGATATAATAGATGAAGAAAACTTTGTGGGCAATATCACTAAGATATTGCCCCGAAGAAATGAGCTTATAAGACCGCCGGTTGCCAATGTCGACCAGGCGGTTGTTCTGTTTGCAATAGTAAAGCCTGACCCCAACTATAACATTCTTGATAAGTTTCTGATCCAGATGCGAAGGAATGAACTGCCTGTAGTTATCTGTTTTAATAAGCAGGATATAGCCTCCGAAGAGGAACAGCAGGAACTTCGTGATACCTATGAAAAGTGCGGTTATGAGGTTTTGTTTATCAGTGTTCATGAGGGTAACGGAATTGACGCACTGTGTGAAAAGTTGAGAGGGAAAACCTCTGTTGTAGCAGGACCGAGCGGTGTCGGAAAATCCTCTCTATTAAACAGACTTCATCCTGATGCTGATATGGAGACGGGTGAGCTTAGCCGCAAGATAGAGCGCGGAAGAAATACGACCAGACATTCAGAAATGTTTTTTATATCAGCTCTTTCTGATGAAAATGAAAAAACCTACATTTTTGACACACCGGGATTCACATCCCTTACATTAAAAGATATCACTGCTGAAGAACTTCAGGCGTACTATCCGGAATTTGAACCCTATGAACCCGAGTGCAGATTCGGCGGCTGCAGCCATATTGCAGAACCCGACTGCGGTGTGAAAAAGGCCCTTGAAGAAGGGAAAATTTCAAAAGTTCGCTACGGCAATTACAGGATAATTTACAAGGAACTCAAGAATATGAGACCGGTTTACAGAAAAAAATAAAGCCTTCCCTAGGGAGTTATATAATTAGCCTTCCCCTGGGGGCGCTCGACGTCCGGGGGACGTCGGTTCAGCGCGGACCGGAGTGGAACGGAGACAGGTGTCTGCGAAGCAGACGGATGAGGGG
>NZ_ATVV01000044.1:0-19465 GCF_000420905.1 Butyrivibrio sp. AD3002
CTCGGTGGGATCCTTACCAGCATATGTATGTGATCGGGGCATACCTCTGCCTCTATTATCTCTACACCTTTCCTCTTGCATAATGTACTGAGAATATTTGCAATGTCCTGCTTGATCTGACCATACGCAACCTTTCTCCTGAACTTAGGTGCAAATACTATGTGATACTTACACTCCCATCTAGTGTGTGATAAACTATTCATGTCCATTTTGGACTACCTCCTGTGCTTTACTTTGGTTGGCGAACCGTAGTAATTCTAGCACGGGAGGTTTTTTACTGTAAGCTGAAGCAGCTGTTGTCCCCCTGCATAGCAGGGGGTTTTATTAAAGATGCTACACAAAAATACGCCTTCTCCCACAATTGAGAGAAGGCCGTTTTGCACTGTTTATTAACTTATTATATGAGAAAACAGCTCACCCTTTAAGTGCTTTCTTTATCTCCCTTATCACGATCTTAAGGGCCTTAATTCTCGCATATTTCTTGTCTACAGATTCAAGAACATACCACGGAGCGAAGGTCGTACTGGTTTTAGCAATCATCTCATCGATAGCCCCCTCGTAGAGATCCCACTTTTCGCGGTTTCTCCAGTCCTCATCCGTTATCTTCCACTGTTTCTCCGGAGTGTTCTGTCTGTCTGTAAAGCGCGCAAGCTGAGTATCCTTGTCAATCTGAACCCAAAACTTGATGATCACCGCACCCCAATCGGAGAGCTCCTTTTCAAACTCATTGATCTCGTTGTAGGCCCTCTGCCAGTCATTTTCAGAGCAGAATTCCTCGAGTCTCTCAACCATTACGCGTCCGTACCAGGTCCTGTCAAAAATCGTTACATGGCCGGTCTTCGGAAGTCTGGTCCAGAATCTCCATAGATAATGCCTTGCCTTCTCGTGGGGCTCCGGGCTCGCAATCGGCTCAACCACATAGTCCCTTGGATCAAGAGCCGCTGTAATTCTCTTGATATTTCCGCCCTTACCGGCAGCATCCCAGCCCTCATAGGCGATAATTACCGGAATCTTCTTCCTGTATACCTTATTGCCAAGATCCTTCAGCTCCTTCTGCAGCTTCTTTAGTTCGAGATCATATTCCTCATCTGTCAGGAACTTACCGGCAAGATCAATATCCGACAGCTTCTGAACCTTCTCCATCGGGAAGGTGTTCTGCAAAATCGGAACATTCAGCGTATGGTTCTTAAGCGCAATATCTATCCCCTGATTAAGGAACTGCAAAACCTGCAGCTCAGCCCACTTCTTATCTGAAGCGTCTATGATGTACCATGGCGTCCTTGACTGATTGGTATCACAAAGATACTTATCATAGACCTCCTCTATCTTGTCATACTGCTTGTTCTGCTTAATATCGGCATCCGTTACGCGCCAGCTGGTATCCTTATCTCCAAGCAGCGCATCAAGTCTCTTCTTCTGCTCCTTCTTGGATATATTCATGAAAAACTTCACCACAAGATATCCGTTGTCGCAGAGCTGCCTCTCCATAGTATTTATGGAGTGCACACGCTTTGTATAGGTATCCTCATCCATCTTGCCCTGAAGGACACCGTCCACAATCTCTTCCATCCAGCAGGTGTCGAAGAACCTGAACTTTCCTGCCTCCGGAATCTCCTTAATATATCTGTATAAAAACGGATAGCGCTTCTCTTCCTCGCTCGGAGCGCGGTCCAGCGTTGCCACCTTGAAAAATCTGGGATCAATATTTCTTATAACCTTGCCGATTACGGCTCCCTTTCCGGCAGCATTCCAGCCCTCAAACAGAACCATTACGGGAAGTCCCGCCTCCTTGATCTTCATCTGCGAAGCGGAGAGCTTTGCACGCTCTTCCTTAAGCTTTGCTTTCAGTTCTTCCTCTTCCGGCATCTCAGAAACAATAAAATCCTTTAACATAATTAACCCCCTCGCTAAGTGGTCTGCATAGTAAAACGCACCATATATGGTAATGATACCACATACGGTGCGTCACAAAACGTGTTTAGAAAAGTTTAATTATTATCGGTTTTCCGAATCAGCCAACTTCCTTTTCAGTATTGTTGAAACTTACGCCGCGGTTGATATCGCCCTTAAGATTCTCACCGAAGTTGTAGTCATTTCCGGGAAGAATAGCATTGAGTGCGATTCCGAAAATAGCTGCAAGAGCAAGTGATGTAAGAGTGATGGATGTTCCACCAACAGTAAAGGTAAGTCCGTTTGAAAAACCAAGTCCTGTAACAAGGATTACTGCTGCCACGATAAGGTTTCTTGACTTTGTGAAGTCAACCTTATTCTCAACCACATTTCTAACACCGATCGCTGAGATCATTCCGTAAAGAACGAAGCTTATACCGCCGATGATGGCTGTAGGCATTGTACCGATTACATCTGCAACCTTGGGAATAAAGCTTACAACAATCGCATAAACGGCAGCGATTCTTACTACCTTGGGATCATATACCTTGGAAAGCTCAAGAACACCGGTGTTCTCGCCGTAGGTTGTGTTCGCAGGGCCGCCAAACATTCCTGCAAGAGCTGTAGCAAGACCGTCACCCCAGAGAGTTCTGTGAAGGCCGGGCTCCTCGAGGAAGTTCTGACCTGTTGTAGCGGATATAGCGGAAATATCACCAACGTGCTCCATCATTGTAGCGATAGCAATAGGCGCCATAACAAGGATTGCAGTGATGTCGAACTTCGCAAAAAGGAAAGGCGGAAGTCCCACAAAGCTTGCAGATGCGATAGGTGCAAAATCAAGGATTGCACTACCGTCAAGATTGGTCATTCCTGCAAGATGCATTACTACAGCAACAAGATAAGAAATAACTACACCCATGAGAATCGGAACGATCTTCCAGATTCCTTTTCCCCAGATATTGAAGATGATTACAATCGCAAGTGCGATCACAGCAAGGAGCGGATTAACCGCTGCATTGCTAACTGCTGAAGGAGCAAGTGACAAACCGATGCAGATGATGATCGGACCTGTAACAACCGGAGGAAGGAAATGCATTACCTTCTTAACTCCCACAAGTTTAATGAAAAGAGATAACAGAAGATACATAAGACCTGCAACAACAATTCCGCCGCAAGCATAGGGAAGCTTCTCTCCGTAAGTCATATTTGCGAATTTACCTGTATTGAGCTCTGCGATAGTAGCAAAGCCGCCAAGAAATGCAAAAGAAGAACCAAGAAATGCCGGAACCTTGAACTTAGCAAAAAGATGGAACAGCAGCGTTCCTACTCCCGCAAAGAACAATGTAACCTGAACCGAAAGTCCCTCACCGTGAAAATAGCTGTTTACCAGAATCGGTACCAAAATCGTTGCCCCAAACATAGCAAACATGTGCTGAAGTCCAAGAATAAGCATTTTGGACTTACCAAGAGTTGACGCGTCATAAATAGCCTGTCGTTTTTCTCCCATTACCTTCTCCTCCGTTAAATAAAAACACATTACAAAATAAAAAGGCCTTTGGGGATCACCCAAAAGCCCTATTGATTATAGCATGTCCATGTCAACAATAAAAGAATTTCATCAGAACGAATTTGCATTTTTTTCTGATCGGTTTTCTGCTCTACCGGTAAGCTTATCATACAACGCCATCGCGATCATAGGCGTGATTGTTCCGGTATATAACGGGTTCATTTCATGTCCTGAATTAACTGTTTTTAGTCGTGAACGTATTTTTCAGGAGTGCAGCACGCCTGTGCGACAACAGACACTCGTCCCCACCCACCATATGAATTAAGCAATTCGTTTACAGCGGGAGTAACGGGCCTTTTCCATTCCGGCCTTTTTAAGCATTTGCTTCAGATTTGATATCTCCTTTGAATTCATATTTTCAACTTCAACTTTTATCTTTGATGGAGTACCTGCAAAAGCATCCTTGCCCACTTTCTTTACAGTATTTACATGAATGCCCATTTCCTTTAAGGATGAGCATCCATAGAACGCCCTCGCCTTAATCGCAGAGAAGTCCTTAGACCATATGATGTTAACATCTTCAAGCTGGGTGCATCCTTCAAAAGCGCTCTTGCCTATATACTTGATTTTAGTCTCATTAATCCAGCAATCTTTGATATATTGATTTCCTTTAAATGCATTATCTGCTATTCCGACTACGTCGTAGCACTCATAGCCGATCTCATCAACATATTTCCATGGATCAAAACGCTCCATATCCTCCTGACTTGCTGATGAATTAAATCCTATGACTTCAACTTCACCCCTCTGCTTCTTTGTAGCAGTTTTTACTACCCTGTACGAAAGTGATCCGGATACAAATGTCTCCCCTTTTGAAAGCTTTTTCATGAAATCCGAAGCAGTGGGAATCTTTGTTTTTGTCTTTTCCTTCTTGGGAGTATCCATTATGAAATAGACATCTTTCGCACCGGCTTTTTTCAGAAGCTTGTTTATCTTCGATGCATGCTTTGTACTCATATCGTAGGTATAGACTCTTATTATCTGGCTTGTATTTGCAAAGGCATCTGTACCTACACTCTTTAACGAGTCATCCGTAAAATAGACCTCGTTCAAGGACTCACAGCCATAAAACGCTCTATCACCGATAGTAGCAAGTCCCTTACGGTTAGTACTAAAATCCTCTAACTTTGTACATCCTTCAAAAGCACTTTTTCCTACATATCTGAAATTGGTGCATCCATAAGCACCGAAACTGCGAATGTTTGTATTCCCCTTGAATGCATCATCCGCAATCCCCACAAAATCATATGGCAGATCTTCTTCAATCCCTACAATGCTAGGATTTTCCAATGTATACTTATCGGCACATGCAGGATCAAAACCGGCAAGCTCAACTTCACCGATTCTGAATTTCTTAAATGAATCAGGATTTTTTATCGGTTTTACAACTCTATAGACAAAGCCCTCATATACAAATTCCCCTCCTTTAGGAACTTTGTAATAATTATCATAGTAAGCCCTGGACTGTATACTCCCAATATTAAACATACCCATGATGAAAAACACAGCAGCCAAATGTAAAATTAACTTTTTCATACTCTTCTTTCCCCTTTACCTCAAATTTTCTCCCACTTATAAATGATAAGGTTTGGTTATAATCAGCTTTCTCACTCCAGCATTCTTAAAAAGTTGTTTTATTTTTGTTATCTTTTTTGCACCAATTTTATCAACCTCGATCTCTATCTTCGAGGGAGTATCAAGGAATGCATCTTTACCCACTTTCTTTAGGTTGTTTTCCCTCAGCCACATTTTTTTCAGAGATGTGCATCCACAAAAAGCTCTTGCTTTTATTGTAGAAAGGTTTTTGGCATGAAAAAAATAAACATCCTCAATTCCGGTACAGTCTTCAAATGCACTCTTGCCCACATACCTGATCTTATTATCAGTTGAAACAGATTTTATTTTCTGATTCCCCTTAAATGCATTGTCTGCTATCCCAACAATGTCATAGCATTCGTAGCCGATGTCATCGACATATTCCCATGGATCAACCCAGCTCATTTCAGGATATCGGGGAGATGGACTAAATCCTGTAACCTCTACTTCACCGCGCTTGTTTTTTGAAGCTGATTTCAACACCCTATATGAATAATAGTCATCCGAAAATGTCGCTCCCTTAGGAAGCTTTTTCACATAATCGGATTCATTCGGTATCTTTGTTTTAACCTTTTCTTTTTTAGGCGTGTCCATCTTGAAGTAAATATCGTTTGCACCGGCCTTTTTGAAAAGCTTGTTAATCTTCGATGCCTTTTTGGTGCTCATGTTGTATGTAATAACCCTGATGGTCTGACTAGTATTTTTAAAGGCGTCTTTACCTACCTTCTCTAAAGAATCATCAGTTAAATAAATGTTATCCAGCAAAGGGCAATCGCAGAACGCTCTGCTCTTGATAGTGGTTAGCCCTTTTCGGTTGTCTGAAAAGTCCTGAAAATTAGCACATCCTTCAAACGCACTTTTACCGATGTATCTAAAATAGGAGCCCCCAAAAGTAAAAAAGCTCCGAATATTCGTATCCCCCTTAAATGCATTATCAGCTATTCCTACAACTCTGTATGGTCCCCAATCTTCTAAATCTGAGCTATCATATCTAATATTAATATATTTATCAGCATCATATTTTTCACCGAAATAATCCACACGATCAGGATTGGGATCAAGGCCAAGAATTTCGATTTCGATAGGATCATTTTTCTTTTTCTTTGCTTTTATTACTCTGTAAATCAGTGGTTCACTGTCACTCTCTTTATAAAAAACATCTCCATCCTTTAGATGAAAAATAGAGACATATTTCCCTGATGGAACCAGAATTTCCGCCTTTGCATCGATAGACCTAAGATTAAATGCCGCAACGACCATTATTATGGTAATCATTGCAAAATAAAATCTTTTCATCAAAGAACACCCCATTTTTCCAATTTTTTGTCTTTCAATCCCCCAAAACAGCATTTTTACTGATTGCTGTAATAACATGATAGAGCCGGGAAACTAACGCGTCAATATATATTGAAAAGCAGAAAGTAATTCAGAATTTCCAATATATTCCATAGCACTCCCTGTATTGATTGTAGTGCGTAGTAAATACAAGGTTACGGTCAGTTCCTCTAAGGTCGAACTCCATCTCATCCTGCCTTTTCACCAGATATCTCTCAATATTTGAAAGGAAATCATCCACGGACCCCGCATCCGTGAGCTTTATCTCATCCGATTCCACAGCTCTCTCTGCAGGAACCGATACCTGCACTCCGTGAGACTTTGTTTTCATCTTCGCTGTCCCAAGTCTTGCTGAGAGAAGATATGGTCCGTATAAAAATGCATAGGTGGTCTTTCCGTCGGGGAGATTTTCATAATGAAGTCCCATAGGAAGCTCCAGCACGAGTTCTCCTCCTGATGATAGAATTTCCTTTGAGATCACAATGAAATCTTTCTCTTCCTGATGAACGCCTGCATCGACATCTTTTCCATTAAGAGTAATCCTCGGCATATCTGCTACCCACTCCGGGATTCTAAGCCATAAATCATCTTCAATGTTTTTACCCTGGTTAGGCGTAATTATAATTTTCACCTGCTCCGATTTGGTGAGGTCGCACTCCTGAATGAGCTTATAAGCATCAGTTGTAAGCTCTGATGCGAGATAAATTGACACAAGCATCTTGCCTGCTGCCCTATAGTAAATTCCTCTCTGAAGCTTCGTGAAGTTCTCATATCCGGTTCCGGTGCAGCACCAGAAGTTACCGTCAAGGGTATTAAACACCTTGTGATAACCTGTCGCCATCGGCTGGAAATATGTGGTAAATCCGGTCTCGTGATTCTGCGATGCCATTATTGCATTTATAAGTGTTCTCTCAGAATAATCGAGATACTTCTTTTTACCTGTAACCGCAAAAAGTCGTCTTGCAAACTTCAGCATGTTATAGGTATTGCAGGTCTCATTATTTACATGGGTTCTCTCTGCATCAAGGACATAATCTTTTCCGAAGTGCTCGTTCTCACTGTTTCCGCCTGTAACATAAGTATGCTTACTAACCACCATATCAAAGAAGCTCTCGGCATATTCAAGATACTTCGCCTGCGAAGTATCCGCTTCGTATCTCGCAAGCGCCCCTATAAACTTGGGAATCGTCGTGTTGGCGTGAGTATTATCAAGAACATTCTCTTTTCCCGAACGTATCTTCTCAAACAGCTCTGTCTCATCAAATCTGTGCGCCGCATCAAATATTCTCTTCAGATCTTCGATGGCGAGAGCACTTCCCTTCTCTTTAAGCTCCCTGTTTATAACGAAAAGCTCATAGAGGCAGTCATTCATTCCGCCGTATTCAATACTGAGAACTGTTTTATTGGTCTCTTCCGACCACCCCTCGGTTCTTTTTGCAATCCAGAGTCCCAGATTGTTCGCAAGCTTCAGCGCCGTCTCCTTCCTTGCTATGATGAAGGCAGCGTTCAATCCCGTCAGAATCTTGTGCATCGTATACCACGGAACCCAGGCCTGTGTGAACAGGTCGCTCAGCCCTTTTTCGACGTTATCGAACTGCAGGAGTACATTATCCGAGAACTCTTTTGTAGGAAAATCGGATCCGAAAATATATCCCTCATACTGACTTCCTTCTGTAAGCTTCTGACACTCCAGCAGAGCATCAAGGATATAGTCAAGCCTTGCATCAACGTCCTTTTTCTCCGCTTCCGTAAGTCCCGGATTCCCAACTGCCTGAGCGAGAGCTGTAATATAGTGTCCAAGGGTATGTCCGCCAATAAGGGAATTCTCCCAGCCGCCGCCATAGCGCTCTTTCCCCTTCATAAGTTCCTTCTTAGCTTCGTCGTCCATCCCTGCAATTATCGCCGCAGTTTCCCTAAAGCCCGCAAGGAGTCTGTCTGCATCAAGAGAGAGCATATTCTTCACATCGATATGAAGTGCCTCATCATAATATTTATCAGTAACCTTTACCGCTCTGTGTTCCACTAAAGTCCATGTATTTTTCATGCTATCTCCTCCTTCTGAAAAGAAATAAGTGTGCCTGTTCACTTGCCTGACACACTTAAAATATATAAGGTTTAACCCTTCCGTTCTATTCGATTATTGCTTATTATTTCTGACATTTTGCTTATGTCTGATGTGCACAGAATGTCGCTTGAAATTGTCATGAATTAATCCGGGATTTACTCTTCTCCATGACATCCTCCAGAATTCGAATATTGTTCAACGTATCATCTGTCTCGAGCGAATGATTTGCGCCTTCATATAGATGAATGGGAATACCATAACCCTCTGCCATATCCACTACCTTAAGCGGATCACTCCACGGATCTGCCGAGCCGATAAATGCTATTGCATTCAGTTTTTCCGGTTCCTTTATCACGTTAAAAGTCTCTTCCAAAGGTGTATACAGAATATGCCTTACATTTTTAACAGCGTTCTTCTCGCAATATGAAACTGCGATAGCTGTTCCTATGCTCTTTGATATAAAAAGAATATCATCATAATCATCGAAGCGGATACCACGAAGAGCTTCATCTGCTTCCCGATAAAGTGTCTCGAAGGACTCCTTCATCTTTTCCTTATCACCGCGAATCTTCTTCGGCTTACTTGTATAGTTTATATTTTTACAATCTTCGTATCCCGCCTCAGCCGCCAGCTTCCTTGCATAATACAAAAGCGGTTTATCGTTGTGATATCCTATCCCCGGAAAAAATACTGCAATTTTCTTGTTTTTCATGTGCTCACTTTCTATTAAAAATCGTAATCTACAGTTTCTTCGGTCTGAGTTGTCTCCTCTGTGTCATCTCCGCCTCCGGGAGTAAACTGCAATATTATAAACATAATCATACTAAGTACGATCATTATATAAAATTATACACCATAGCAATGATAGAATGTACCTTCCATATCCACTGTGACAGAAGCGCCCCGCAATAGCTTTTCATCAAAATACCTCAATATTATTTCTTTCTTATCTTCAAGGTATTTCCTGCTGTCAGGGTACTTTCTAAGGAGTCTCTCAAACAGATCCTCTGCACTGTCAAATGAAAGCGGACAAGGAAGCAACACGATTTCAACCTTATCAAAGTTTTCAGACAGGAGGTTTACAAAATCCGCCGCCAAATCTTTTCGCTCAGCTCTCCTTTTTATGGCAAAAGATATGTCCAGTCCGATATCCGCAATCGTCTTTTCCCAGAAATCATATTCCATATTGTCCTCGCTGTAGAAGTTCACGGAAAACATACCGCCGGGCGCAAGGACCTTTGCCACATTTTGGATGAAAGCTTCTACATCATTGAGATAAGAAAGGAGATAATGCGCAACAATCTTTGAATACTTTTTCTCCCCAATTTTCTCCCAGGTCTCTTCCTTCTCCAGGTTACTGAAAATCACCTGTATATCAGCTTCTCCCGGTAAGGTGCCGCGATTTTCATGAAGATATTCATAAAAATCGTCAGCCCAGTTTCCGTGAATGTCATATCCGTCCACTAACAGTTTTGCCGGAATACGCTCCCAGTTCTTTCTCCACAAAAGCCCGTAGCTGCAGCCAAGATCCAGGACGGTATCCTCTTCTGTAAAATCCAGCGAGTCGAATATCTTCTCATACCACTCAATTCCGTCCGCAGCATGATTTGCAGCATACCATCTTCGCTCATCAGCACCCTGACTCATTTCCATCTTCATGATGATATCCGCGATATCGTCCCAGTCAGGATTCTCATCAAGTCTTGCGAGGGACGCCTCAATGCATTTAGCCGATTTCTGCAGCTCATATATTTTCTTGTTCATCATCTCGAGCTGATTTTCCAGGATATCTCTTATCGAACTCAGATTATCATTTTCAAGGTTGCTCTTTATCTCCTCTAGGCTAAAACCGATGTGCTTTAGTGCAACAATCTTTTCCAAAATTATTAAAGAATTTTTATCATAGAGCTTGTAATTCCCCTCAGAATACCCAACAGGCTTAAGAAGTCCCTTCTCATCATATATACGAAGCGCCTTCTGCGACACCCCAGCCTGTTTGGCAATCTCCCCGGATGTCATCCTCTTTTCCATACTTCCCTCTCCTTTTTCAAGTATTACTGTATGATGTTAGTCCCCTCAATATTCCAAAATCACACGCCATTCCTCCAACAGCCGCTCTATACCCCATGCTGCATTTGCCGGACTCGTTGAAGGAAGGCAAATTGCCTTTCTGTTTATTTTTCCTTCGATATACTTCTTATAATATTTTTCAGCCGTCTTCCCATTAACAAAAATCGCTTTAATATCAGCCTTATCAAGAATCACAGACAAATCATTTGCCACAACATTCTTTATCGTCGAATCCGCTGATCCTTCAATATCGCACTGTGCTATAACATCCCAAACTGCTATATGATTCCTTAGTAAAAGTGCTCTCTTTTCCTCTACAGTACCCGGAACCTGTTCACCATATAACGCGGCTATAACCTTCCAGAATCTGTTTTGCGGATGCCCATAGAAAAACATAGCTTCTCTTGATTTCACAGATGGAAAGCTTCCAAGAATCAGTACTCTTGATTCACTATTAAAAACCGGCTCAATTGGATGAATAACCATTTTATCAGCCTCCAACCTAAGATGCTTTTTCTACAATTGTAGTAATATTAGAGCTTTTCAAAAATGCGATATCCTTTTCAGACGGAGTAATCGCAGCATCACTTCGAATAATTCTGCCGTATTTGGTATAGCGTTCTTTATTGCCTGAATTGCCCCCTTCATCAATCCTGTATTCACCTAAATCTCTTGTATTCAGGGTAGTTTCCAACAGTGAATATGGCATGTTATCCCATGCATTATCGTAGCTTCCGATTAAGGCCTCTCCATTTTCCAGAGCCTTCAGCTCCTTAAGGCACAGCTCCACCGCCTCTGATATAAACTCATCCGCCATCTCTTTTGTGAAAAAGAAAATATCCTCATCCGGCACCGGAATAAAATACTCAGCCATAGATTTCATGAGTCTTGCTATATCAAAAGGACAAAGCTTCGTAATCTCCTCGCTGTTAAAATCAGCAGGTGCCTCAATGTCATTACTAAGCCCATAATGCGAAGCAACATAGAAATTTATAATTGAATAATCCTTATGAAGCTTCTCAACATTTCCCGGAATCGTCGGATTCCACTTATACTTATCAAAAACAAAATGCCTGTAACAAATATCCTGAACAAGATGCAGATAATAGCCCAGATACAGATCATCTATCTTTATCTTCTCTCCATATTCAGACCTGAAACGTTCAAAGTCATAAACCCTCTTATTATATCCCCAGGTAGCCTTCTTTAAATGACTTGCATTTCCTGCATCCGGAAGAATCGCCCCAAACTTAAGTCTTCCCTCATCTTTGAATTCGCATCTTTTAGTAAGTTCATTTGTGACCGCCAAATGTATAATGCTTGATGCCATGAATATAATTCCCCTTCCTCCAACAATACTCCCTCTTTTATATTAGCTGTAAAAAGCACCGGATATTGCATCCGCCTTTAAATTAAATGTAATAAAGCCTCTGATATTGCATCCGCTTTCCTATAAACTTCTCTGCAAATATCCGTGCGCCAAAAAGCAAAATCCAGCAAAGCTTCTCTATTCTCTGTTTTAGATATCAGATATTCCTCATACCCATAAGCACTACGTGATAGTTGAAACATATAAACATATGGCATAGCTTCCAAATCTCTTTTTGTAAGCTGAGCATACTTCATATATTCCTTCACATACAGTGCAAAGTCTGTGGTATCAAAGGCTTCTCCATTGCGGCAAGCTCCGGCCTGTATATATGACCTCATTATCTCCCATATTGCTGGCAGCTTTGCCGCTGAGGTAAAGTCTATTACTGCCTTTACATGATCTCCATCGCATATTAATTGACATGAAGTATAATCTCCATGACTTGGAGTATATGTGATACCCTTAAAGTATCCTTTCATATCCTCAATATGACTAAAAAGCTCTTTCTTGAATAAAAAATCTTCCTTAATTCTGCTATAATTTGGATCCGCATTCTCTCTTTCCAAAGCCTCAAGTAGCCTGTCATATTTCTTATTTACCGCTTCCACCGAGATACTCGCGGCCCACTTTTCGTCAAGGCTTGATTCCATTGGATAATCTTTGAGTATGGAATGCAATACCCCCAGATATTTTGCACTATCCTTCAGAAGATTATGTGGCAAATCGTTCAGGTATGATTTCCCTTCCAGGTATTCCTGCAGGCTAATCACATGTCCTTTAAATAAAGTGCAACTATTTCCACTTATAGTCTTTATAAACCTTGCAACCGGAAATCCTTTTGAATACAAGTAATCTACAAGCTCTGTTTCTCTTTCTACAGTTTGTAAAGTATACTCTTTCTGATATTCTTTAAAAAAATAATTTCCTTCCTTACAACTAACCTTATAACAATTCGCCGTCCCCATAGAAAGATGCTGACTCTCAGTCAAATGTAGGCCATATTCCTGTAGCAAGAACATCTGCATCTTACCCTGATTAAAAACACTCTTTTCAATTGCCATTAAAATCCGCTCCCGTAATGCTTAAGCTCTTTTTAGAGCACCTTCTCAAACAGCTGATCCGTTTCACCATAAATCGTTTCAAAATCTCCGAGCTTCTCAAATCCGTATTTCTCATACAACCCATGTTCACCACTCATAATAAATACTTTGTTATAACCTAACCCTTTAGCATAATCAGTGGCACAGTTAATCATCTGCCCAGATATTCGCTTCCCACGATACTTCTCATCCACAAACATAAAACCTATAAAAGGGCTATAGCTATAATCATCCGGCAACTCATCCTTTTCAGCAATCGTACAATAACCGGCAATGCTATCATTATCCACCGCAACAATTACCCTTTCCCAATCCTGAAAATCATTTTTCTCCATCTTATCTGCAAGAGCCATCCCTGCTCTCCACGAACACTCCCTTGCGAAGCCAATCATCTTCTCCCAAAGTTGGCTATCATTCTTAATTAAATATATTTCCAAATCTTACCCCCAAAACCACATACTCAGTATCTTCGATAAACCAATATTCATCATTTGGTACACGCATATGCCAATTTGAAATCAAATAGTATTTTAGCACTCATACATGCCATATTTCAAAATTCTTGTTAGTGTGGTTATACATATAGTAAATACTTGATATTCGATTCACGTTTCTCGTTCATGGTGCCAATTGGGCACCTTGAAAATTCATCCTTAGTCAATAGAAAGTACCAACTTTTAGATCATTTTGAAAGGGTTACCCAGCTAAAATATGAAAAAAAGAGAAGCTCTACGCTTCTCTCTTTACTGCCGGCGACCGGGATCGAACTTTTGCGACGTCTCATAATCCGCATGGAAAGGAGCCTTGCGGACTCACCTTCTTTTTTGGTCCAATTTCTGACCCACTTTCGTATGATAAAGGATATTCATATTTATTGAATAACAAACAATATTTACAGCAGCGATATCAATCTTTAAAACATATCTGTACCTTTGATTATCCAAAAGTAAGCTCCAATAGTTCAAGCGCTGCTTCTTTACTCTTAACTCGAATCAGATTGTCATCAGGCTTAGCTCTGGATAGTAGATTCATACTTCCATACCACACAATCTCATTGTCAATAATTGCATAGTGTTCATGCATGTGATCCTGTATTCTGACGTTTACTCCGTTGTCCTTTAATAACTGCACAATGCCTTTGGTATCTTTAATCCTTTCCTCCGGATACCCTTCTGGGTTAAGGGTGACAACAGTTATTCTGATCCCATCTTCCTGTTTTTTCTTTACAAGCCTAATAAAAGAATCAACTTTAGAATGATTTAAGCCTGGACTTGAAATAACAATTTCCTTATTTGCTTCCAAAAGATCCTTCTCATAAACACTTTCATATGAATCAATGTCAAAGATAGAATTTGCATCCTGCTTGTCTATAATCGCATTATTCCAAATTTCATACCCAATCTTCTTATAAGCTCTAAGGCGCTTGTGGTACATTTTTTCAAGAACTCGGATATGCGAATCTACGTAATCATATATTATTACTTCCGTCTTTGTCTTATAATCTCTATGTAACCTCCCGGCAAATTGCTCAATATTGCCTTCAGCTGCTGCAGGCATTGCCAGCATCAATGTATCAAGTCTTGGAAAATTAAACCCTTCACCAACATATTTATCAATTGCCACGAGTATTACAGATTCATCATCAGAAGCAGCTCGCATCTGCAATCTCATTTCATCTTTAGCTTTTCTACTTCCTCCGCCTTGCAGAAGGTACACATGATCTGCTTTTCCCTGCAATCTCTGATAAATCAGCTCCGCATGTTCTTTGTATTTGGTTAATACCAGCGGAGTTCTACCATCCTTAATACAGTCTTCCACATCAGATATTATCTGATCATTCCTAGAATCACACTCAATTACAGCCCGGTTTGCGTCTGTTATCTTCAGATCTATAGAACTTACAAGCCTCGTAAATCGAGGATATACAAAATGCGCTATGCCTTGTTTCTGCGCTCTCTCTTTAGCAGTATATCTGAACCGAATAGGTCCAAACTGCATAAACACTTTCTTTTCAAGTCCATCTTCCCGTTTAGGAGTAGCTGTTAATCCATATACATACTTTGCTTTTGCTGCCCCAATTACATCTTCAACCGTCTGCGCTGCTCCATGATGGCACTCATCCATAATTACCATTCCGTAGTTTTCGATAATTGGATTGATTTCATCACCCTTTCCAAGAGAAGAAAAAATAGCAACATCAACTATTCCAGTCATCGAGTCATGCCCGGCATACAGTTTTCCAATCAAGTTTTTTCTCTTTTTAATTCTTCCTGTTTTTGTTTTATATTCAGGTAATTCAGCTTTAATATCTAAGAATCTGCTTAAATCTTCAATCCAGTTCTTCTGAATTTCTGTGTTATGAACAAGAATTAGTGTATTCACCTTTCTTTGGGCAATTAAATATGCACCTACAACCGTTTTCCCAAAAGATGTCGTGGCTGCTAGTACACCGTTGTTGTGCTCCAAAATTGCTTGTGCACCTCTCATCTGTTCCTCATATAAAGCACCATTGAAAGAAACATCTAAAGGAGTTCCCTTACATCTGTTATCAGTAAGAGAAAATGGAATTCCAGATGCATTTAATTTTTCAATTAGTGAATCTAAAAGAGCTCTCGGAATACAAATATAATCTCCATCATCATAACCACAAGAAATGATTCTAGACATACCTTGCGTTGAAAAGCCCATACCTGCAGTCTTATAGAACTCCGAATTGCTAAATGCAGCCATTCTCCTTATAGCATTCTGCATTTTATATTGCATTCCTTTTGAATTAATGTATATCTTATCAGAAATGATGATTTCTACTACGGAAGGTACATCTTCCTTACAAAAAGAAAGTTTCACTTTTTCCCAAGGCTTCTGTTTTCTCGCCATGGTATCATCTGCATCTTCATCAAAATCATTACATAGGCCCCCTAATAAGCCATCTGCTCCCCAGGCCTTTATCTTTTCTTCAACAATCTCTTTAGAGATTCTTTTAACATTCTTGAGGCACTCCCATTGATCAGGATATGCATTCCAGTTTTCATCTATGAAAGCACTATTCCCCGCCTGTAAAGCCAGTCCCTGTAATGGCAGCGCTATCAGATTTCCTAATCCAGATCTCCCAGTCTTTGCATTAATCGGAATATGGTCCTGAGCTGGGAGCATTCTGTCGTAATATGTGAATTTTTTCATATTAACAGATTCGGCACCTTTGGTTAGCAAAGCAGTTCCAAATCTTCTTGCTGTAGATGCCAATATCGGCTTTTCAAAGAATATCCAAAAATGGGCTCCCTTGCCAGATCTTGAGCGCTCAACTAAAATCGGCACGTCATTGTCTTCACATATCTTCCTAAATGTGTTTACTTCAATCATCCATTCAGAATCAGGATTTGCCCAATCATCACCACAAACATCATCATTATGACAATCAAAGTCAAACACAAGAAAGTTTATAGTTTCATCAAGAAGTAGCGGGTATACTCCTAATACATCCGATGCATCTTCCTTCTTTCCTCTCAGATGCTCATACACTACTTCATCAGTCAATTCCTTATAATTCGGGTTTTTACATTCACCACATGAAAACTTTGGATTATTCCTCTTTGGGCATAATCCATCCTTCCAGAAATACCAACACTGAGTATAATAGCTATGCTTACCCGTTTTCTTATTGACTTTTCCATAACGCAAACAATAAACATCACTTCGTCCGTTAAACAAGTTGCGGAAGAATTTAATTCGATGCTTGGTTATTTCCAAAGGGCTGATTCTTGCTCCTTGATTATCGTCAAATAGAATGTTCTTATCCGGAGATAGATCTTCAATATTCTTTGCTTCTTTTCTATAAGTAATACCAACCTCATCGAGCAAACTATGCAAATAATCTATCTCTTTTTCAAGTTGATTGATTCGTGAAATATATTGATCTTCGTTCATATACGTTATCTCTTCAAATATCCTTCCATTTGTCAAAAATGGGTACGGCATAAGCCATACCCACAGAATATCATTTTAATTTCTTTTGCCATTCATCAGCGACCCTAATGACATGTGCTATAGTATCTCTCCTGATAACGCTTGTTGGATAATATCTGGACACCACTTCCCAGGATGTAATCATCTTAGCCTTTTTACAAATAAAATCAGGTACATCAACGCCATTTTGTTGGGCTAAAATTACAAGTTTTGTAATATCATGTCCCCAAGGCTGTCCTCACGTTTTTAGAGAAATAGCATACTTTAAAGTTTTCTCTACACCCTGCTGAGTCAAATAGGCAGCCTGATGCTTTTGATACTTATCATCACTGTTAACAAGGTTCTTAGCAGTTTTTATATCAGCTTTTGCAATTGATAACAAAGTATTCCCCATTACGCAGCCTGCCTTTTATAAATAATCTGTCCCTTCTCCGCTAATTCCTTGCAGATAGGAGCTTTTTCTTTTTTCTGATAAATTTCATCAATAGATTTAAAATATAGGAAATCATATTCCTGGGCAAAATCCAAAAGATACAAGTCATTCATAAATTCGTTAAAGGATTTTCTATCACTAAGCGCATTGACTGTTTTCTTACTGATGATAACAATATCTATGTCAGATTTTTCTTTACATCTCTCTTCCAACACGGATCCAAACAGCATAATAGCATCAATATCCGGGCACTTTTTTGCTGTACTAATGATGTGCCTGATAATCTCAGCTTTATAATCCGCAACCATTACGGATGAATCATAATTTGTATTAACTTTGATAAGTTTGCACATAAATGATCACCACCTATCCATCAATAACTATGATTTATAGCCTTATTATACCTTACAAACATCGTAAAAAAAAGAGAAGCATCTTACGCTTCTCTCTTACTGCCGGCGACCGGGATCGAACTTTCCTGCGTCTTGCAAACACTGATAGAAAGGAGGCTGGCGGTTTCACTTTGTTTTCTGAACCCACTTTTGAACCTTGTTTCTGCATCAACTTGGTAAAGAATTTATGCTTTTGGATAATGCGAATATTCACTTATTCCGGTGAGTGCCTCTATAGCCTCCGCATCCCAAAATGCGTTCTCCCATCGGTAATAAACATCTTTTCGCTTCTTAAAGATCCTAAACGGTTTTTCTGAATTGTCATAAATATGTAGGATATCACATATCTGCACCAGTTCTGGAACAAGAGCCAAAGCCTTGTCGTATCTGGATCTAATTTTATCTTCTGGGACTCCATGTCCACCAGATGCCTCTCTTACCTTCACTCTGGCTATGTTGATTTCCGAAGATGCTGTTAGAACATAGATTCCTCTAATAAAATAGTCATTTTCCTTGGCTCTTTTCAGAAGATTTAGATTTCTTTCAGTCGACAATACAGTCTCAAATGTGAAATCTATTTTGTCAGAAAGGGCTTTTTCCCTTAGTTCTTCAGCTTTAATAGCTGCTTCCATATCAGTACACAGGCTAGACTTCTTGATATCATCAGCATTGATATATATGCCAACAGTTTTTGCCATCCTTGTGATTGTGGATTTTCCACTTCCATTAGGCCCAGCAAAAACCATGACTTCAGGAAGCATAATTTTCTCCTGGTCAGACATATTCTTTCCTCCCATCCGGATAAAGTAAATATGCCTTCTTTAGCTCAGCATCATATCCTGATGTAGGAAGTCCTTTTATCTTTCTAATCTCTTCATCAATGCGAACAGATTCAATAAATCTCTGAGTTAGTTCATCATCAGAAATTCCACATGTATAATCCAATTCATTTTTTTCTTTTATATCACTCATAAAAGCTTGCACCTCATTTATAGTTTCAATCGTTAGCTATATTATACCTTACTGATACAGCAAAAAAAAGAGAAGCTCTTACGCTTCTCTCTTACTGCCGGCGACCGGGATCGAACCGGTACGGGTATCGCTACCCACGGGATTTTAAGTCCCGGGCGTCTGCCAGTTCCGCCACGCCGGCATTTTATTGACAAAAAGTCGCTATTATAGCGACTTCTTAAATGGAGCTTCGGGGACTCGAACCCAGGACCGACCGGTTATGAGCCGGTTGCTCTAACCAACTGAGCTAAAGCTCCTTATTGATGACTCCGACGAGGCTCGAACTCGTGTTACCGCCGTGAAAGGGCGATGTCTTAACCACTTGACCACGGAGCCGTGTTCCTGTATTACAGGTTATTTCGGATTTCTCCGCTTTTTAGCTCCCCAAGTAGGACTCGAACCTACGACACTTCGGTTAACAGCCGAATGCTCTACCGACTGAGCTATTGAGGATTATCTGCCATCTGTATATGGCTTTTCCGTACCTTCAAAACCGAACACTGAATACTCATCTTAAATCCATTTCTCTCTGTTCTATATCCTTTTTGGACAAGCCCTCGACCTATTAGTACACATCAGCTGAACATGTTACCATGCTTACACCTTGTGCCTATCTACCTCATAGTCTCTAAGGGGTCTTACTGCCGAAGCAGGGATATCTCATCTTGAGG
>NZ_ATVV01000045.1:0-16665 GCF_000420905.1 Butyrivibrio sp. AD3002
GACCTTCTTCATATCGGTCTTATTCATGAGTTCCTCAATCCATCGAAGGAATGTAAGGAATCCCATTCGGTCGTTACTAAACTTAAACACTCTTCTGGATAGCTCAAATCCCCTCCAGTCAAACGCTCTACAGAAATGTGTCTGTGATCCAACATCAACCCCAACAATCAGTGTATCTGCAGTTACTTGCTTAAGTCTGTCATTCTGTGTAAAATTCATTTTGAGAAACCTCCGGTTAGCATAAGATGTTTTTTCATCCGCCAAGATGAACACCTTTATCTTACTTAGAGGTTTCTTTTTATTCAATTGGCGTTATTTCTGAATTACAGGAATGCTCCTATCCCAGACGGCTTGCAAAGAGACTCCCCACGGCATTCAACCACAAACCGGAAAACGGTGCCCATTTTTTCAACAAAAAAGGAAGCAACCGTTCAGATTGCTTCCGCATACGTTCTTCCCATAATATCAGGCATCCCTACGTTGGCATTATCCAAATCAGGTTCTCGGTCGAAAGTCACACCTTCCTCTCAGCCTGTACTACAAGCTCCCGTCTGTTTAATTTTTCCTATTTTTTATACAACAAAATTCAATTACGCGCAATAGTTTTTAATCAATAATATCATTCTGGAATCTCGAAAGATGCTCATAGGGCAAAATCAATCTCCCGCGATAGAGTCCGCATCCGTCATTCACAAGCTGATTGTTCACGGCGCCAAACATATTCACATCAAGTTTAGACAGATCAAGCCCCTGCAAAAGCATTCCCCTCTCATATGCTTCATCAAAGTACGTACATTCTCCTGAAGGCACAGTATCCCTGCGGCTTCTCTCTTCATCCTGTCTTTTTTCATATCCCAGATGGTGCGCCGGACCTATCTCCGCATAGTCATCCATCTGCTTGGTTCGAATCTGTACCTCAAGATACGATCTGGATTGATTATCATAAAAAGTTATGTGAAGTGAACGATATCCGTATGGACTGGGGTTTTTAATGTAATCTCTATAGTACGGCCTGAGAGTTTCTGTGATCATATCAGAAGGGTCCTTGCCAGGGATCCCGTATATCTCAGCAGAAAAGCCCATCTCCTCGAGAAATCCCGGCAGTTCATTTGCAATTTTATACAGATATTTCAGTTCTATCTCATCGCGGTTTTCCCCGTCCTTCAAGTGGCATGCGGGCATGGAAATAACTATGCGGTATGCGATCAGATCCCTTATGGGTCCCATTTCCTGCTTCAGTTCCGTGACACTTGGAAAGGCATGATTTTTCCCATAGTAATCATAGACATGCTCAACGATATTTCCATTGAACTTCTCCTCTGCCCTTATCAGGGACTTGATCCTCCCCTTAAATGCGAAAGCAAGAAACGGATATTCATTGGACATGTATTTGTAGAATTCGCGAAGTCGCTGAGACTGCGAAGTCAGGAAATCATTGTGTTCCAGGAGCTCCGTCAACTGAAGAAGAAAATTGCAATGTATTATATCCACGCCATTCTTGGTTTTCATTGCATCCTCTTTAAGATCGTTGTGATATCTCTGCAAAATCTTTAAAACCGTATCCCCCGAATACAGATAATCATTTAATGTGACCATCCTTCATCCCCCTTTCTCTTAAGGCAAAAAGAAAAGACAAAGACCGCCAATCTTTTGAAAAGCGTCTTTGCCTCTACTCATATATATTAGCATAATTTGAGGTTGGGTGTTAGCCCGACAAAATCAGTTCTGTATTATCCCCCCGATAAAATAAAGCAATTTTAGCGTGTGATTACCTTGATTCCTGACTTTCTCTAGATTTCAAGGTAATAGAGAATAAAGGTTGACAACTTGGTCTATTCAGAGTAAACTCAGAATATGAAGTCTACACAGAATAGACCAAGGAGTTTGTAGAGGAAACATTTGGGGGATCCTTACCTGCTTTTCTTGCAGCTTTCACTTCTCGTCAGAAGCTCTCAAAAAAGGAGCTTGATGAGATTAGGGAAATCATTGATAAGGCGAAGGATTAAATGCTTGCTTTTGTTGGGATATGGTGCAGGAAAATAAATGAATTACAGAAATAGGTGCTTTCACAGTACCTGGATTACTTGAAAATTGGAGGGAAATGTATGGGGACAGTTTTTATTAAAATTCTTGAGATGAGCATAACAGCCTCATTTCTCATGATAGCAGTTATTCTTTTGAGGTTTCCTTTAAAGAAGGCACCTAAGTGGTTTATGGGTGTGCTTTGGGCTATTGTAGCATTAAAGCTCATCATGCCTTTTCAGGTTGAATCACAGTTTGGGATTTTCCCGGATGTGAATGGGGCAGTAAAATCTCTTTTGCTTGGAGATAACAAAGATGAAGAAGTGCCTGAGGTTACTTATCATGACTACACTCCGGCTTCTGAAGTTGGAGCTGCGTCTATAGGTGGCGATAATATGATAGTGCCTTCTGATGCAGAGTATGACTATCTGCCAAATGAACAGATCATAGCCACCAGCGCAAATAGTGGAGCGCTGGAGGTTTTGTCTGTAAGAAGTGAAATTCTTGCATGGCTTTGGATGGTATGGATTATCGGCGTTTTTGCAGTGGCTTTATATGCAGTTGTGAGCTTTATTTCAATTAAAAAAGATATAAATGTTTCTATTAAACTTGGTAAGAACAATGAGTGTGGGGATGGTGCAAAAGCAGCAGGGAAAGCACATGATGATGTTTTCGTGTGTGATGCTATAGATACTCCCTTTATTCTTGGATTTATAAAGCCTGCAATTTATCTGCCTTCAGGTCTTGATGAGGAGACTGTCGGTAATGTGCTTTTACATGAGAGAGCGCATATTGCAAGGTATGACCACATTAGAAAGCTTATAGGCTTTATTCTTCTTGGAATTCACTGGTTTAATCCTCTTGTGTGGATTTCCTTTACACTGTTTTGTAAGGACATTGAACTTGCCTGCGACGAGCGCGTGATAAAGAATATGTCACTTGAAGAGAAGAAGTCCTATGCTACATCACTCTTAAATTGTAGTACACATAGAAGATATGCCCTCGCATATTCACTTGCTTTTGGAGAGGTTGGAGTAAAAACAAGAATTAAACAGATATTCAATTATAGAAAGCCTTCCTTCTGGCTTATCACAATGTTGATCGCGGTAAGCGTTGCTCTCTATGGATGCTTCTTTACAAGTGCTTCTGGTGGAAATGAAAAGAGTGATGATTACTCTGAAAGAGCGGCGTATGATGAACTGTTTTCTAACTGGATTAATGACTTCGAAGACAGGAATGCGGATGCAATTGTTTCTTATTCAAATGAGAAGGCAATGCAGAATCTGATGGACGAGGAGCTTTTGTTTTTTGATGCGGATGGATCCATATCCTTTGGATATTCAAGCCCATGGCCCAGTATGTTTGGAAGTGAGGAAATTCCCAATAAAACAATAATCGTTACAGATGATTATAATAAGGCAGAGGTACACTACTATGCTGCAGATTCAGAGCCTCACGTATATGTATGGCAGGAGACTTTGGAATTTGCCAAGGACAGAGAAGGTGTAGTAATGGTGGACTCCGAGGAGATGAACTTCTGCGAAAATATCGAATCAGTAAAGGATTTTAACAAAGCTTATTGCGAGCATCCTGAGGATTTCAATGCTGTTAATTACACTAAGAACGGCCTTGGTGAAATCCTTAACGGAATCGCAAAGCAGGATACAAACGGATACTACAGTAAGTTGTTTGATCCCTGTGCTTCTGCAAGATATCTTCTCAACCTTTCAGATGATGAAACAAAAGTTAAGATTGAGATTCAAGAGGAGACAGAACAAGGAGTTGTCATTAATCTGCTTTTCCCTGATGGTGCTTTCTATGAAAGCTACGTCATGGTTCAACCTTGGGGCAGTGATGGCATCTATGTTCCTGTAATTACCGGTGGTTATGATTTAGGAGAGGAAGATGAATTCTAAATACCATAACATTTCAAGGATCCTTGTACTGATACCAATCATTGTATTCGTAGTTACCATCATATGTTGGGTACTTGCCAGTATGCTGGAGGCTCCCACTCACAGGGGCACAATATATTCAATATTTGCAATGGTCGGTCTCATAGGCATATTTCTGGCACCACTACCATGCTTGATTATTTCTGTTTTAGGTACAATCTTTGCTGTAAAGTCAGTAAAAGACGGAAGCAAACCCTCCAGAAAATATCTTTTCCTTGGAATCCTTGAAATCCTTGCTAATATCTGGGGAGGGCTCGTAGCAGTAGTTTTATTCATTGGTTCTATGAGTGTTTAAACTGTGATTTTTCCAATTTCACAGCCTTCCCATTTTTTATACAAAGCACATCATCGCAGCATAGCTCTATCAGTTCCGGATCATGGGTTGAGACAAGGACTGTTCGTCCGGAATCAGCAAGCTTCCTCAAAAGCTCAGAGACTTTCACCATATGAGAATAGTCCAGTCCGCCTCATTTTTTTAATATCAAGCTATTTTCCAGCTGACCGCCTGCTTCCTTCCGCTGACAAAATTCTTGTAAATTCCTTCCTGTTCCATAAGCTCATCGTGCTTACCCTGCTGAACAATTTTCCCCTTATCGATGACAATTATCTGATCCGCATTTCTAACTGTCTTAAGTCTGTGAGCAATCATTATAATGGTCTTTTCTTTTGTCAGATTCTCAATCGCCAAAGTGAGTTCCTTCTCATTCTCGGGATCCACATTTGCTGTAGCCTCATCGAGGATGATTATCGGTGCATCCTTCATGATCGCGCGGGCAATTGCAATTCTCTGCTTCTCACCACCGGAGAGTGTTGCACCGCCTTCGCCAACCACTGTCTCATAGCCATCGGGAAGTCCCATGATAAACTCGTGGCAGCATGCTTTCTTAGCAGCGGCTATAACATCTTCCATCGATGCTTCAGGTCGTCCAAAGCGAATGTTGTTGGCAATTGTGTCTTCAAAGAGATATACCCTCTGGAATACAAAGCTGAAGTTCTCCATCAGTGAGTCAAAACTGTAATCTCTTACGTCTCTTCCGCCAAGCGTCACTTTTCCTGACTTTACATCCCAGAATCTTGCGATAAGAGAAGTTATAGTTGTCTTTCCTCCGCCGGAGGGTCCAACAATAGCAGTAGTCGTATTCTCTTTAATATCAAGAGTTACATCATCAATGATTGTCCTGTTTTCATAAGCAAAGCTCACATGTTCAAGATGAATGTCTTTGTTTGCCGGGCGAATATCTTCGCCATTTATATCCATCTGCTCGATAGACATGATCTCATCTACAAGATCAACTCCCCTGCCGATGATTTTCAAAAGTGCTGTATATATTCCCGCCAAATCCAGAGCTTCAAATACCATAAATGAGCACAAAAGCATTGTTATGGTATAGGTGAGCTCCATGGTACCTGTCAAATAAAAGTAAACAGAAGATCCTGCTATTACAACGCCGATGAGCTTGCATATCAGCATCTGAACCCCGACTGCCGGTATTGCTGCAATTTCTGCGCCGATATCGGCTTTAGTCTTTCTTTCAATGGCTTTGGATAATCTGGTACTGTTCTGAGAAATGATGTTGTAATTTCGTATCTCGGCAATTCCCTGAATAAACTCCAAAACCACTCCCACCATGTCCTTATCGGACTCAAGCTTCTCGCCTGCAACTCTGGCAACACTATAGTTTGTGTACTTGTTGAACAGAAAGAAAATAAGTATTCCGATTACAGAGATAATGCCTATTCTCACATCAAAAATGAACATTCCGATCCCGATTACAACAGTTGTAATGCTTCCCTGAAGGACCATCATTATCGCACGTGTTGCAATATCGCCTGTCTGTTCAAGGGTATTCGTTGTTACGGAAGTGATGTGTCCGAGACTTGTATCATTAAAGTATCCAATTGGAAGGTATCTCAGATGCTCACCAATCTCGATTCTTTTTCCTGCACAGGTATCATATCCGCCTTCAGTCTGAAGCATTTGCGAAAACCTGTTTACAATCATTTTTCCGATTGTGCTGACAAGCATAAATCCCATGACAATAACAAAAGTGTTTACGTTAATGTCCTTGTTTACCACTGCATTTATAGCAAAAAATGCAGCAGGTATTTTCATTGCTCCCAAAAGTGCATCAAGCACACCCAGAATTGCCGATTTATAAAACTTTGTCCTATTCTCCGGACTGCAAAAGGCAAAAAACTTCCTAAGCATCTCAAGCATTAGCTGCCTCCTTTCTGGCTTCCGCCAAGTCCTCTGATTCCATGGCATCATCCTTGGCAATAGTATGTGCTTCCCACATCTTCCTGTAGAGAATGCAATTTGAAAGAAGTTCACAATGATTTCCGGATGCTTCAATCCGGCCGTCATTTATTACAAAAATCTTATCCGCATCTTTTATCGTTGAAAGTCTGTGTGCGATGACAATCAAAGTCTTACCCTGCACGAGTTTTGCAACGCTTTGCTGAACCAGTGCTTCGTTTTCAGGATCTGTATAGGCTGTAGCTTCATCAAGAATAACCACCGGTGCATTTTTCAGCATCGCTCTTGCTATGCATATTCGCTGTCTCTCACCGCCTGATAAGTGTCCGCCTGCACTGCCAACAACAGTGTCATAGCCATTTTCAAGACCTAGAATAAAATCGTGACAGCCCGAAGCTTTAGCTGCATTTATAACCGCTTCATCTGTGGCGCCTTCCTTACCCAGTCTGATGTTTTCCATAATGCTCATGTCAAAAAGATAGTTATCCTGTGCGACATAAGCTATCTGACTTGTATAGTAATCAAGCGGAAGCTCCTTTATATCTACGCCGCCATAGGTTATTGTGCCTTCATCCACATCCCAAAGTGAATCGATAAGTCTAGCTATAGTGCTCTTTCCCGAACCGGATGGTCCTACAAAGGCATTAACCTCTCCCTGCTTTATCTCCATATCGATTCCATGAAGTATCTCTTTATCCTTATATGAGAACTTCACCCCTTTTATTTCGATATCCGAACCATTAGGAGCCTTAGTAAGGACAGAAGGTCTTACCATATCCTTTCTTTCTAAGATCTCTGTAGCTTCACCAAAAATAGTCTGCATTTTCATAATGTCATCCATATATGAAAAAGCTACCATAAGCGGTGTTATGAGACCGGCGGATAATATTACACAGGTGATGAAGTTTTCAGGTGAAAGGCTTCCTTTCCATACAAGAAACAACCCAACAGGAAGAACCCCAAGGAATGTCGCAGGCATAAAAGTAGTAGTTCCTGCCTGCCACCAGATACATTTCCTCATCCAGTTAATGAAGCAGTCTGCGCCATCTCTTGCTGCAACCACGAATTTCTCGTATGAACTGCCTGTTTTTCCAAAGGCTTTAATAACCTCAATGCCATTGATATACTCAACAGCTGTATCATTCAGGTATTTGGTCTTTTGAACCGTAACTTCGAACTCACCCTGACTCTTAGCCATCATGACAGCCGCAAATCCAACACCTATAATCGCAGGAATGAGATTGGATAAACCAACTCTCCAGTCGAGGGTTAAAAGATATACAAACATAACTATGGGTAAAAGAATATTCGAAGTGAACTCGGGAATAATATGAGCAAGTGTAGTCTCCATCGCATCTACACGCTCAACAATGATGTTCTTATAGCTTCCGCTGTTATCATCCAGAACCGATCCAAGCGGAATTGTAGAGAGCTTTTTGCAAAGCTGTTTTCTGATGCCACCAAGAACGTTGAAGGTGGCCACATGAGATAGAGTTGTGGATACCGAGTGAAATGTCACTCTCAGCACCCAACAGAGTCCCATAAAGAGAGTTGCTTTCATATAATAGCTTAAGTCCCTGTTACCCGACAAAAGCTTCCCCACCATATCCGCAATAATAAGATACGGAACAAAGGATGCTGCAACACCAAGGATAGCGAGTATCACGCTTCCAAGGTAAAAACTCCTTTTCCTCCCGGCAAACTCTAAGACCCAGGAGAATGTACTTCTTTTTTTCATAAGCCCTCCTTTTTGCTGCATTTTTATGCGCCTTAAAAACCAAGAAATTTTCTCCATCCCTCTTTGAAGAAAGACGCTATAGTTTCGGCATAGTGCATTGCCTCATCATAAGTAAAATCATGGTCAACCATCTCAAGCATTGCTGAATACTGCGCACTCAAAAGCAGATGCATTTCCTTTCCATCAACCTGATTAATATGCACTCCTCTCTCTTCAAGTTCCTTCATGAACGAAAGCGTAGCCACCTGAATCTTTGTAACTACCTCATGCATATAATTCTCGTATTTTGTTCCTTTACTCCTGCAGAAAAGAAGCTTTTGGGCGTCGAAGTCTTTGTAGATCATATCCACGATAAACCTTGACTGCTCAGTATCCTGCCACATGGCATCGAGTCCATGTTCCCTTGCAGTACCGGTCTGCCTTATCTCTTCGGTTTTGCACATCGCATCCCAGGCGCTTACCGCAGGTTCAACAATCGCATCAAATATTTCTTCCTTGTTAGCGTAGTGCCGATATAAGGCGGTTGCGGTTATTCCCACTTTTGATGCAATTTTCCTCATGGAGGCTTCTTGAAAACCCATTTCCATGAACTCTGCTTTTGCAATAGTAATGATTTCTGATTTTGTATCCATATTTTCCTTAATGATGTTAACGCTGTTAACCGGTTAGTCACAACTAACATTCTATTAGCTATTCATGCAGCAGTCAACGGTATTACGGGATTTTAATGTGATAAGATTTCTCAATAAATAAAGAGGGTGTTCTTTTCTGAACACCCCCAAAATAGTAAATTGTTAATGGTTTACGCAATACTCCAACCGGCACTGTCGCTCTGAAGCTGAGCCATACGCTGTCTCTCTCCACCGGAAAGCTTAGCTCCGTTTTCGCCGATTGGTGTGTCATATTATCGTCGATATCATAGATCGTACTCAAAGCGATTCGTTAATAACAGCTTTCAGCGTCTCAGAGGATTTCCCCAGTGCCTCTTTTTCCTGATCACTGAGCCTTATGGGCACAGCGCCTTCAACTCCGCTTCTTCCGACAATGGCAGGCATACTAAGAGCGACACCATCGATCCCGTTATCTCCATGCTGAATGCTGGAAATCGGAAGAATAGATTTCTCATCACGGATGATAGCTTCGCAGATACGCCTTACACTCATGGCAATTCCGTAATATGTAGCCCCCTTCTTTTCGATAATCTCATAAGCACTGTTCTTTACATTCTCTGCAATTTCTTTCATGGCTTTTTCATGCTCGAAATGGCCTCTCATCTCGCAGAAGTCATGGATTGGGATACCAGAAACATTAGCACTGCTCCATGCCGCTATCTCACTATCTCCATGCTCACCTATGATAAATGCATGTACTGAACGACTGTCTACACTCAAATGCTCTCCAAGAAGATATTTGAACCTGGCAGTATCAAGAACTGTTCCCGAACCAAAGACTCTGTTCTCAGGGAAGCCGCTCAGCTTGGCAGCGGCATATGTAAGAATATCAACCGGATTAGCCACGATAAGGAGAATCCCATCTTTGTTGTATTTAGCAATCTCAGGGATAATTGACTTAAAGATGCCAACATTCTTTTTCACAAGATCAAGCCTGGTCTCACCGGGCTTCTGTCCGGCTCCGGCAGTTACAACCACAACTGCAGCATCTCCGGCATCCTTATAATCTCCTGCATATATCTGCATTGGTTTTGCAAAAGGAAGTCCATGACTGATATCAAGGGCCTCACCCTCGGCCTTCTCTCTATTCACATCGATCAGCACCATCTCTGAAAAGAGCCCACTCTCCATAAGGGCAAATGCCGATGCTGAACCGACAAATCCACAACCTACAACCGCTACTTTTCTTTCGTTTAATGCTGCCATCATGTACCTCCTTATTTTTCACTGCTTTCAGTATATACTCGCTCCTGTCATAAGCCCACGGATTTTCTGCTTGTTGGGAAATTTAATCAATTACCTCTCCGTTACGAGATATTGTCACAACCTGCCAGGGGAGGAACTTTCCACTGTTTCTTATAGCATTCTCTGCAGCTCTCTGGAGCCCGCCGCAGCAGGGTACTTCCATCCTTACGATAGTCACACCGGTAATATCGTTGTTTGAAATTATCTCTGTAAGCTTCTCTGTGTAATCACCTTCGTCAAGCTTGGGACATCCGATCATTGTAACCTTACCCTTCATGAATTCCTCATGCATATTTGCATAAGCATATGCTGTGCAGTCAGCTGCAATAAGGAGTTTTGCACCATTATAAAAATCAGCCTGCGTCGGCAGGAGTTTAATCTGACAAGGCCACTGCAGCAATCTTGAAGGATGTGAGCTCATCCCTGAGATCAAATCCTTTCCGGGATTACTGTTCTCCTGCGCGCTGCTCTTAAGCGTCATAAATCTTGAGCCGGGACAACCATGTCCTTCCAATCCTTTCTTCTCCTGTGCTGCCTTTACTGCTGCCTCATCATAAGCAGGGGCCTCCCTCTCTTCAAAAGAGATTGCTCCCATTGGACATCCCGGCAGACAGTCTCCAAAGCCATCGCAGAAATTCTCTCTTACAAGCTTTGCCTTTCCGTTTACAATATCAATGGCACCTTCGTGGCATGCATTAGCGCAGATGCCACAGCCGTTACATTTTTCTTCATCAATCTTAATTATCTTTCTTACCATCGTTAAACCTCTCTGTTTCATACTTATTTCTTGTTCCGATGGTGTCAGTATAATATACTGTTCATAACAAGTATGTTGTTTGAGCCACATTTGAGGTGATTTTTATGAACTATGAAGGAATAGAAAAAAGCAGACTTTTTCTGGGCATGACGGCAAAAGAGCTGTCTTCATGCCTTGCTTCTCTTGATGCTAATGAAAAGAAATATAAAAAAGATGATGTGATTCTCTACGCCGGAGAGCGCACCTCAAAGATAGGCATGGTACTCTCAGGCAGTGTTACTATCGAAAGTAACGACGTCTGGGGCAACTGCACTGTCTTAAGCCATGTTGGGCAAAATCAGTACTTTGCTGAAACCTATGCTCTTCTTGGTGAGGTACTTCTTGTAGACGTCAGAGCAAATGAGGACTGCAGCATTCTCTTTTGCAATATTAAAAATCTTCTTGAGGACACAAAAAAGAGCTCTCCCTGGAAGGAAAAGCTCCTTAAAAATATCCTTATTATCTCATCTCAGAAAAACCTTGTCCTCTCCGGACGCAGCTTTCATACTTCTCCGAAAAGCTGCCGCGGACGTCTCCTGTCATACCTTAACGCAACCTCGCTCCAGACCGGCACCAGAGAGTTTGACATTCCCTTCAACAGGCAACAGCTGGCCGATTACCTGAACCTTGAACGAACCAACATGTCAAAAGAACTATCACACATGAAGGACGAAGGAATTATAGAATATAGGAAGAGTCATTTCAAACTTCTTGAGTCACCTTAATTCAGAAAAATGTTTTTGGAAATGTTCTCTTCTATATTCCTTTGGTGACATCCCTTCCTCTTTTGTAAAAAGAGTGGAAAAATGACTCTCATTGGCAAATCCCAGATACTCAGCAATATCCGTACATGAATACTCATTAAATGTCAGCAGATGTTTTGCTGCATTTAACTTCTTTGACCTGATGTATTCGGATACCGATACTCCGACTTCACGCTTAAAAACTGTTGATAGCCATGAAGCATTCATCTCCACCTCATCCGCGAGATCCTGAACCGTTATACGATCATGAAGATGATTATCGATGTAATTCATACATGCTATGACCTTCGGGGAAAGCTGCACACTTTTTGCCTTGAGTGCATGCATCCTCCTGGTATAATCGAGCATCATCTCCTCATAAACCTCTGTCACCTCATCAACAGTCTGGCATTTATCCATTTTCAGAATATAAAGATCAGATAATCCATATGATTCATCTGCCGGCATTCCTGCCTCTATACAGAACCTGCAGCAACTTGTAATGCTTGACACAAAAAGGTATTTTCTCTGCAACACCGGAGATTCTGACAGTTTGGGGAAACCTCTGCTTCGATGCTTTATCAGATTCTTTTTTACAGTTTTTATATCGCCATCTCTGACCGGTCTGAAATCCGCCATTTCCTCATTAAGCGAAGGATGTACCACCCTGTTTTCCCTATTTTCAAATAAATATTGTGAAAGGGAACTATCCATTTTACTGAATACATTTTCATTCTGAAGCTTATCTTCATTTCTTCCCATATAAGACCTCATTTGCACCTGCAATCAGGCTCACCTCAACTTCCTATATGCCGTCTCAAGCATTCCTATATTCAATGCTGCAAACAAAAGCAGGTAAAAAGGCATGATCCATATGCCCATGAGCTGCTGCAGATGGCCGAATACCATAGGCATAAAAGTACTTCCAACGTACGCAGAAGCCATCTGAAGGCCTATTGCCGCTGCGCTGTATCTTTTTCCGAAGTTCGTCGGTGCCATGTGCTGGATAGCAGGATAAACCGGTCCCATTCCTGTTCCGATAACTACGAAACCGACAGCTGCAATCAAATACCCCGATGTCGGCATAAGGACTAGTAATATTCCGATAAGTTCTACTATTATCCCAATTCTTATAAGAAGCCTGTCTCCCAGCTTATTTGAAATAAAGCCTGATATAAGCCTTCCAAGCATAAGCCCACCAAAAATCAACGATCCAAAAGATGCTACCAGCTCCTTTGATAGTCCTGCTCTTGTTCCTGCAAAATAGCTTGGTGTCCAAAGAAAACATGTTGCCTCGCCTGAGCAATATGCAAAGAACGCAATCAATGTCAGAACCACTCCCGGAACTGTTAATGTTTCTCTTATCCCGGCACTATTTTTGATTTCTTCTTCGTCACTTTCGGACTCATTCTTTTTCCAGAGAGGCAGGGACAAAATACATACAAGAAGTATTCCAATCTGAACAAAAGCAGTCCATCTGTATCCCTCATTCCATCTGGCATATTTAAGTGCAAGCGCCATGATGGAAGGGCTGATAACCGCTCCCACTCCATAGAAGCAATGAAGGAAATTCATCACCGATCCGGAAAAATTATTAGCAACATAATGATTTACAGAAGCGTCTATTGCGCCTGCACCAAGGCCATAGGGGATTGCAAACAAAAACAGCATATAGTAATGCCTTGAAACCGAAAATCCCAAAAGTCCAAAAACTGTCAGCAATATAGAAAAAATCACAATCCACTTCGTATGAAATCTCTTTATAATCTTGGGACTAAAAAGTGCTGAAATAATAGTCATAAAGGATATCGTCATCGACACATATCCCGCATATGACGAGGGAACACCAAATGCTCCCTGCATTACAGGCCATCCGGAACCCAAGAGCGAATCCGGAAGCCCGAGGCTTATGAAAATTAGGTAAATTACTGCCAGTAAAAGTGATGCCATATAGTTAATACTCCAAATCTGTTATCTCAATATTTTATATGCTCAAAATCCTGATTTTCTCTGAGCTTTGCCTCTTCCTCGAGGTCATCTTTTTCTATCTTTCTGTCTCTATAGTAGTACTCGTAGTCCTTATCGTCTATCTCACGAAGAACCTTGCAGGGCCAAACATAAAACCCTTTTTTCAGAGCTTATCTACTTTACTTACTAACTCCCCTATTTTTTCAATGCAGCATTTTACTATATCTCCCTGCTGCAAAAACTTAGGAGGATTGAATCCCATCCCAACTCCGCCGGGAGTTCCTGTTGCAATGACAGTTCCTGCTTTTAGCGTCATTCCCTGGGACAATTCTGAAATTGCTTCTTCCACTGTCGTGATCATACATGCCGTATTACTGCTCTGTCTTTTTTCATCATTAACAAAGCATTCAATACTAAGATTATGGGCATCGCCAATTTCATCTGCAGTAACAATGCAAGGTCCCATTGGCGTGTAACCATCAAGGCTTTTTCCTCTATACCACTGTTGATGCTTTAGCTGTATATTTCTGGCACTTACATCATTGATTATGGTATAACCAAAAATGTAATCAGCCGCCTCTTCTGTTGATATTTGAAAAGCATCTATTTTCAGAATAACTCCAAGCTCTACTTCATAGTCCAGACTATCTACAAAATCATAGACAGGAATAGTTCCATCGGGATCATTACATCTGTTAACACGCTTAGAAAAATAAACCGAATCCTGTTTCTTTGTAAAATCCACTACATCCACAGTTTCATCAATATGTTCCTTATAATTTACCCCAAGGCATATGATATCCTGCTGTGGAACAGGAATAGGTGCCAAAACCCTATAATTTTCTAATTCTCTACCGATGCTGATATTTTTATCAATCTCTCCTCTAAGCTTATCAAATCTCTTAATAAGCTCATTGATATCTGAAATCTTAATCCCCATGGAATCAAGTGTAACAAGCTTTTTATCCTTGTTTTCTACCGCTACGTATTCGTTACTATTTACTTCAACTGTATATAATCTCATTGCTGTCTCCCTTAAACTGTCATTTCCATAAATTCATCTATTGTCTTAAGCACAGGCTCTGCGTATTCTTTACCGCCAAACAGCCACTGTTCATGCTGCATGTTGAATTCCCTGATATCCGGATTATGGAAATACTTCTTATAACGTTTTAAGTACTTCTCCCCCATCTTGTTTGCATAGATAAAATGAGCTCTTGTATGCTCTACATTGATATCATCCTCAAGATGTGTCAGGAGGTCAGTGTAATACTCATTCTTAATGGACTCGGGATTGAACTTGGAAAAGCAGTTCATGAATTTCTCGGCATTTTCATCATCCATTTCGAATATCTTCTTTAGCTTTTCTTTTGATTTATATCGTTTCTTCTCACTGCCTGTAAAGCTTGTTAGAAGCGGCACTACAAGCATAGACTGGAGTTTAGCTGATATCGGGCCACTCTGATCAAGGTCTGGGCTACCAAAGATAGCATGGTCTATATGCACGTTCTTTCGCATCACAAGCTGCCCCACAAAACTGGAACCAAGAGAAGATCCAATAGCTCCATCAAGCCTGCCATTATGTTTCTCAATGATATATTTCTCAATTTTCTCAGTCACTGTTATCATATCAGGAAAGATATCATCACTTCCATCAAAACCATCATAATTCACACATATAAGATGATACTTTTCAGATAAGCTATCGATTACCGTTCCAAAGTTTGTCTGCCAATCGCAGCATGTTCCAGGCAGTAACATTAATGTCTTTCCTGACATATTCCCCATCTCTTCAAATTGCATTTATCTCTCCTCCTAATCAATTTCTCAAAATAATGAACATATCCAGGCTGCAAACGCTGATGTTGCCGGGAAGATAATCAATAACTTCAAGAGCTGGCTCTCTCAATCCCCTTCACAAACTTCCCCGGATTAAACGGAGCAAGGCCTCCTTGCCCCACACCCTTTATATCTTAACTGACATAAACTACTCATCCTCCCTGTTTTATATCAGATATCCGTTTGTATCCTTTTCAAAGTCTATCCACGCTTGAGGAATATCGCCATATTCTTCAATGTATTCCTTGAAATCTCTGTTGAGTGCACTCATCTCATCGATTGCATTCATGGCATGATCTGAAGTGCAGAGTTTGCCAAGTTTTGTTGCGAAAATGAACTGATAAAACGGGATATATTTCTTCTTGAACTTGGGATTTCTGAAGTCTTTATCTGAATCAGGCATTATTTCATGCCCGTTGTCTTCCAATATTGCGTAGGCCGCGATAGTTGCGTCCATGATCCTGTTGATGTAGGCTTTGTCACGCTTAAGTTTTTTAATGTCTCCGTTCGCATAATAGCAGGCAAATGCTATTGGAATAACTGATGCCGCATGACACAGAAGCCAATCTGTCATGTTAGGTTCATAAACGACTTTGAAGTTTGTTCCGGAAAAGACATTTCTTATAAAAGCCTCCCCCGATGGATTTCCTTTTAAATTACCTACGGTTATCTTATTCAGTGTTACAGATCTGATATAGCTCTTTTCCCTGTGACCTGCAGACATTGCAAATGCAAAAAGAACTGACTTCTCCGATAGTGCTTTTGTGAGTTCGTCTGTCTTGAGATTGTTCCCAACAAATACTATGTTCTTGGAGCCATTGTTATTTAGATCCTCAACAACACTGTCCACCTGGGTATATCTGACCACTACAAAAATAACGTCGTATATATCATCTGATTTCAGTTCATTGATCACAGGTATCTTCACATTGGTCTTCCTGCCAAAATAGTGATGTATACTGAGACCATTTCGTTTTATCTCTTCATACCATTTGCCGCGAGCAAGGAGTGTTACCTCTTTACCCTGCCTGAATAGGCTGTTCGCAAGGTTCCCCCCTAGTACTCCTGCACCATATACAAGTATTCTCATTTCATTCTCGTATAATCCAATCATGTTAGAAAAGTGATTGGATTATTCCTTTCTCCCAGGTTCTCTGGGCTATTTCTAATCCTTTTCTGATATATTTATTTAGGCACTGTGGATCTGTTGCTATTTCATTACAGCTTTGACTGGTACGAGGTGACTCAGACCACAGCTTTTCGTCTAATACTGGTAATTAGTTTGTTAACGCTTGACGTTTAGATTTACGTGATTACACAGTCGATTTCTCTGTGGTAGACAACAGTGCCAACTATAATAATCAGGAGGTTTTATCTAATGTCTATGTACTTTGCAGGAATTGATATTTCCAAGTACAAACATGATTGCTG
>NZ_ATVV01000046.1:0-15760 GCF_000420905.1 Butyrivibrio sp. AD3002
CAGAAACCAAATGAAGAACAGGTTAAATATATTTTAGAAGCGGGACGTATGGCGCCAACTGCTTTCAATAAGCAGCCACAACGCATATATATATTAAAAAGTGAAGAAGCACTTCAAAAAATGGATAGTGTTCATCCTTGCCGTTATGGAGCACCTATGGTTATATTGGTATGTGCTGACAAGGATGCTGCTAGTAATTTTCAGGGTGGAAACAGTTATTTAATGGATGGAACAATTGTTGCAACACATATGATGCTTGCTGCTACTGATATTGGATTAGATACTTGTTGGGCTGGAGTCAATGATGTTGAGCAAACACAAAGAGTCTTTAATTTGCAGAAAAATATCTATCCTATCTGTTTTTTGGATTTAGGATATCGCTCTGATGATTTTAAAAGTCTTTTAGGCAATAAGAAAAGAAATTCCTTAGATTCAATGATTAATATTTTATAGGCACGGAATAATACGTAATCAATTCAAGTAGAGAGTTTGAACTTGCGGAAGTTAAGCTTTTAATAGAGGCTATTCAGTCATCAAAGTTTATAACTAAGAAGCTATGATTGTAGCTTTTGAAGACTTATCTTCGGTAGTAATTGGATCCGTGGTGTTTTTAATCGGATTCGGAATTGCCTATTGCATTTATAGTCATAGATACCAGGAAATCATTATTTTCCTCGTTGTGGGAAGGAGCCATTTGACAGAATAATTGCTGTCTGATGGCTCTTTTTTCTGATATATTAGAACTATGCTTTTTGGAGGTGTTTAGAAATGCTTTTTTACCTTGTAAGACATGGACAGACAGATTGGAATAACGAGAAAAGAATGCAAGGGCATATGAATATCCCTATGAACGATGTAGGTATTCAGCAAATAAAGGACCTTGCAGATCAGATGGTTAGAGACAAAGTCAGATTTGACAGATTGATTGCCAGTCCTTTGGACAGGGCAAAGCAAAGCGCTGAGATTATAGCTGAGAAGACTGGCTTCAAGGATGAAATTGTATTTGACGATGATTTCATAGAAAGAGATTGTGGGCTTCTGGAGGGCGAAGTATGGTATCCGGAGCTTAATCTGGAAGATCCCAAATATAAGATGGAAACAATTTCAGAGCTATGTGAAAGAGCTCAAAGAGCGCTGGATAAATATGATTTTGCTGAAGATGAAAAAATAATGATTGTAGCTCACGGGGCAATATTGACAGCTGTAAGAACGGTATTATCAGATTATAAGATTGATTACTATGACAGGGCAGAGCCGGTTATTCAGGGAAATATTCTGTGCTGCAAAAAGGAAGAAGGAAAAGAAACTTCTTTTTTCAACATGTTCTAAAGCCAGTTGATGAAGCAGGAGAAAAGGATAATGCCACACGTTGAAATTAAGTGCTTTTCAGGAAGAACAGAAGAGCAGAAAAAAGAATGCGCGGAAAGAGTTGCGGAAGTAATCGCTGAGACGCTTGGATGCAAGACTACGAGCATTTCTGTTGCAATCAAAGATATTCCGGAGGAAAGCTGGAAAGAACAAGTATGGGATAAAAACATTGTTCCGGATGATCAGTATTTATATAAAAGACCAGGATATACATGTGAATAAATATCTATGAGGTATTGAATTAATGATAGAGTATCGAAAGGCAGTAGAGAACGACAGAGCAAGTATCGTTAAGATGGAGAGATGAATGAAAGCATTAGTGATCAACTGCAGCCCGGTCAGAAACGGAGCTACAGCGGAAATAGTAAGCATTGTTTCACAGGAATTGTCCAAGAAATTTATGATTAAAAGAGATAAAAGAATGCTTGAAATGGTAAAGCAGGAGTTGGGATGAACATCAGAATAATGACAGAATCGGATCTTTTGAATCTGTATGGGACATTATCGGATTCAGAAGTAATGAAATATATAGAAGCGCCTTACACATTGGACAAGACAAAGGCATTTCTTGAAAAAGCAGCTCTGATAGAAAAGCCTCTAATTTATGCTGCAGAGGATGATAATGGTAACTACATTGGTTATGTTATCTACCACGAGTATGAACAGGATACTAATGAAATTGGGTGGATTCTGAATAAATCTGCTTGGGGTAAGGGATTTGCAGGCAAATTGACAGAAATGCTTATAGAGAAAATAAGGCTTGATGGTAAAAATGCAATTATTGAGTGTAGTCCTAAACAGGAAGCTACAAAGCACATCGCAGGTAAGTATGGCTTTGAATATAAAGGCCAAAAGGATGGCTTGGATACTTTTGAACTTAAGCTAAATCGCAAAGTCTTTGAAGAAACAGGAGCGAAAGCACTTCATCTAAATGTCTTTTCCGAAAACATCAGAGCAAAGAAGTGCTATCAGAAGGCTGGATTTACTGAGCGGAGTGTTAAAGAAAATGCATTTTCTTATAAAGATGAAACCTGGGGAAGATGCAATATGTTCAAGATGCTTAATGGAATGATCAGAGAGGTTAAGCGGGAAGAAATCTCTTTATGTGCAAATATTATAAAAAAGAGTTTTAAGACTGTTGCTGATGAATATGGTTTTACAGAGGAAAATGCTCCGAGGTTTACTGCATTTGCAACTACCGATGAGAGACTATACTGGCACATGGATGGCGAGCATAGACCGATGTATGTGTTTGAGGTAGACGGTGTACTGTGCGGATATTACTCGTTACTCCTTCAGGATAACAATGAGTGCGAGTTGAACAATCTTGCTGTATTACCAGAGTACAGACATAAGGGAATAGGGAAAGAGCTATTGGAGCATTCTTTTAAAATCGCCCGAAGCAAAGGCTGTAGTCTGATGAATATCGGAATAGTAGAAGAGAATACGCGGCTTCGTAAGTGGTATGAGGATAACGGAGCTGTTCATGTGGGGACAAAGAAATTTGATTTCTTTCCATTTACATGTGGTTATATGAAAAAAGAACTGTAGATTATGGAGGAGTGTGTATGGGGGCATTGATTATTTGGCTTGTAATAATGGTTCCTGTAAGTGCAATACTTACAGGACTTGGAATCTTTGCCTGGAGAAGACAGAAACCTATGTGGTTCTGGTCAGGCCAGACAGTTGGTGAAGATGAGATTGGAGATGTAAAGGCATATAACAGAGCTAACGGCATAATGTGGATTGTTTTCTCTCTGCTTATGTGGTTTAGTACGTTTTTGGCATTCTCGAGCATGAAACTGGCAGGAACGGTAATGCTAGTCGGATGCATCCTCTGCGTGCCTGTGCTGCCATTTGTTTATACCAGAATATATAAGAGGTACAAGAAGCATGAATGATGAAGAACTGCATTTGAATTTGGAAGATAAGGAATGGCCACTTACAACAATTGACCACGACAGAATGATAGCCAGGGCAATAGTGGTGGATGGTGATGATAATTTCTATTTTGTCAGGGCAAATAGAGATGATGATTTTGGAAAAGCAACACTAATAGAGACAGCTGGAGGTGGGGTTGAGCCTGGTGAGAATCTCGATACAGCGATCAGACGAGAACTTATTGAGGAACTGGGTGCTGAGGTTGAAGTGATATGTAAGATTGGAGTAGTAAGCGATTATTACAATCTGATTCACAGGCATAACATCAATAATTATTATCTTTGCAGAGTTAAATCTTTTGGTGATAAACACCTGACACAGGATGAAATAAGCGTGCGAAGGACTTACTTGATGTAAAGGAGTAGAAGCTTCTTTGTGAGTTGGATAAACTATTGTAATACATTAAGAAAGATTGATGAAGGATGAGACTTAAATGAGCAGTGACATGATAATCAGTGAAGCAATAGAGTATGTTAATAAGCTGTTTGCAGGGAATTCCGATGGGCATGGAGCAGATCATACCATGAGGGTATATCACAACGCTCAGATACTTATGGAAGCATACCCTGAGGCAGATGGTTTTGCAATTTCATTAGCTGCATTATTACATGACGCTGATGATTATAAGCTTTTCAGCACAGAAAACAATGCAAATGCCAGATCATTTATGGAACAAAAAGGCCTTCCGTCAGAAATGGTAGAACAGATCTGCAAAATTATTAATTCCGTGTCATTCAGCCATAACAGAGGCAGAAGGCCCGAAACACTGGAGGGAAGGATTGTCCAGGATGCAGACAGACTTGATGCCATTGGAGCGATAGGGATTGCCAGAACATTTGCATATGGCGGGAAGGCTGGAAGGGGCTTGTCAGACTCCATAAAGCATTTTTACGATAAACTTCTTTTGTTAAAAGAAGAAATGAATACTGATGCAGCTAAGGAGATGGCCCAAAAGAGGCATGAGTATATGAAAGATTTTCTTGAAGAATACTATTTGGAAACTGGGTATAGGTACGAAGGATGATGGATTACAGAATAATAGATGGTGCAGAGAATATGAGAATGGAAGATATCCAAAGACTCCTTAAGATGGCTTGTATAGAAAATTTGGTTTTGAGTTAAACACAGAGCGTGCAATGATTAAGTAGAGGGTAAAAACGATGCTTATAGGAATCCTTTCAGATACACATGGACTATTAAGGCAGGAAGTGATTGATGGCTTTAAAGGTGTTGATCATATCATTCATGCCGGAGACATAGATAATAAAGCAGTCATTGATCGGCTTGAGGAGATTGCTCCCGTTACAGTTGTGAGAGGAAATGCGGATAAAGAGTGGGCTGAAAATCTTCCGGAGACTGCGATAGAAGAATTTCTTGGCAATAAGATCTATGTTATTCACAACAAAGGTAAAATTCACGATGATCTGACGGGGATAACAATTATCATATATGGACACAGCCATAAATACAGCCTGGTAGAGAAAGATGGGCAGGTCTGGTTTAATCCTGGCTGCTGTGGAAAAAGGAAACCGGAGCAGGAAGTGTCTTTTGCCCTTCTTGAGATATCGGGCTCTGGACAGTTTGAGTTTAGAAAAAGAGTCATAGATAACTCGGGTCAGGATTCAAGGCTTCCAAAGGATATAGACAGGATAATTTCCAAGGCAATGGACATGACAGATAAAGGAAAAACGCATAAAGAAATTGCCAAGAAGCTAAAGATATCAGAAGAGCTTGCAGAGAGCATTTGCAGAATGTACCTGACGCATCCGGGAGTTGATGTGACGGGGATTTTACAGCGGATAAGCTGAGAGGTGCCTATAAATGGAACTAAAGCGAATTGGAATTGAGCAAAAAGAAGCGATAAAAAGCTGTTTGTAAGTGTGTTTACTATAGAACCATGGAACGATGACTGGTCAGATGAAAAGCAGTTGGATTGCTATATAGATGATCTGATTGGACAGGGATATTACAACAATCTGCGGGTCATACTTTGATGTGCCCTTTGGAGATGGAATATTTGATGCTGCAGTTTCTGTGGAATCGTTACATCACTTTTCAAAAGAGGAAAAGATTCCTTTATATTTGGAATGTCAGAACAAATGCATTTTATTCTAAGCTTGGGTATATAGAAGCAAGACGGGATAACGAGTTTATTTATTATTCTAAGAAACATGAGTGAAAGAGGTAAGTATGGCATCAACTAAAGAGTACCTGGATTATATATTAGAACAGCTTTCGGGGCTTGATGAAATAACATATAAGGCAATGATGGGCGAGTACATCATCTATTATCGTGGCAAGATCGTTGGTGGTATCTATGATGACCGCTTCCTTGTAAAGAACGTAAAGGCAGCCATAGACAAGATGCCTGACGCTGATCTGGAGCTTCCTTATGAAGGGGCAAAAAAGATGCTGCTTGTTGATGATGTTGATAATAAGAAGTTTCTTAGAGATCTTTTGGAAGCAATGTATGATGAGCTTCCTGAGCCCAAGAAAAAGAAGTGAGGCAGAAATTCATGTGGAAGATAAAGCAATTTTTTGATGGGGACTTTGGCTGCGAGGAGCTCGCGCCAGGAGAAAAGCCAAAGGTCTCAGTAACACTTGAAAACGAAGAGGGCCAGACAAAGTTTGTATCTGTAGAGGATGCATGGCTTATAGATAGAGGGCTTAATATAGGCGATGTTTGGCCTGCGGAGTGAAAGAAGGAATAGTTACGATGAAAATCTTTGCATTTGGGCTGTGACTTTGGGATAGTGGGGAGTGATTCATATCTAACTGGATGGTTTTCATGATGGAGCAATTATCGTTTTTTGAGAAAAAACACAATGATCCACGGCCTCCGCTGGCACTTAACTGGAATCTGTGGCATGGATGCACCAGAGCAAGTACAGGGTGCCTAAATTGTTATGTTTACCGAAGAGATGAATCCATAGGGAAGGATCCTACAGTTCTTCATAAGACAGATAACTTTAACCTCCCAATCCGAAAACTAAGGTCAGGACAGTATAAGGGCATGTATAAGGTTCCATGCGGGTCACACATTTATACATGCTTTTCTTCAGATTTCTTTCATCCCGATGCAGATGGATGGAGAAAAGATGCCTGGGAAATGATGCATGAGCGTTCAGATTGTACATTCTTTATGATTACTAAAAGACCTGAGCGTACCGATGGGCGACCGCTCATCGAGGAGGTTTCCGTAGGTGGAGAGTCAGGAGCAAATGCAAGGGTCTGCGATTATAAATGGGTAGAGAAGGTATGGTTACAGTGTAAAGAGAACGGAATCTCATTTTATTATCACCAGACAGGAGCAAAACTGTTGTGAGTACATTTGGAGTTCCGGTTACAGTAGATACACTTTTAAATGAAGTGAAAATAGAAGATTATGATGCGTTGGCTATTCCGGGCGGATTTGAAGAATATGGATTTTATGATGAAGCTTTTTCCGAAGAAGTATCTGAATTAATAAGAGGGGTTAACAGCCAGCATAAACCTATAGCGTCTGTCTGCGTTGCAGCTCTGGCACTTGCTCATAGTGGAATCCTGACAGGAAAGAAAGCAACAATATATCACTTAAATGGTGGAAACAGGCAGAAACAACTAGGTGAATATGGTGTTGAGGTAATAAATGAGCCTATCGTTCAGACAGATAATATCATCACATCATATTGTCCACAGACTGCTCCGGGAGTTGCATTTTCTCTCTTAAGCATTCTTATGGGAGAAGAAAAGATGAGCGAAGTACGTACAGCAATGGGGTACTAAGGAGGGAAAAGTGAAAATACTTTTGGCTGACCAGAATAATCTGGAAGATGTAAGAAATATAAAGAGATCGAGTATAACAGGATTGAAACAGAGAATGGAGATTATCTCTGTTATGATGTGATGATGCTGGAGAAGGCTGATGATAATTCAGGATATTGATAAAGGAAGGCCCTTTGACTGGGGCAAAACATCAGAGGATTATGCCAAGTACAGGGACATTTATCCGCAGGAGTTTTATGAGTACATTTTGCAGCTGGGTTTGTGTAAGGACGGACAGAGGATACTTGATATAGGAACCGGCACAGGGGTACTTCCGAGGAACATGTATAAGTACGGCGCGAAGTGGACGGGAACTGATATTGCCGATAATCAGATCAGGCAGGCAAAAGAACTTTCTGAGGAAGCTGGGATGAAGATCGATTTCTTTACATCCAGGGCAGAAGAAGTTTCTTTTCCTGATAATACATTTGATGTGATAACGGCATGCCAGTGCATATGGTACTTTGACCATGATATTACGGCGCCAAACTTTGCAAGAATGCTTAAATCGAAAGGCAAATTTCTGATTCTTTACATGGGGTGGCTTCCATATGAAGATCCGATAGCAGGTAAAAGTGAAGAGATCATTTTAAAGCATAATCCAAACTGGACAGCTTATGGTGATACAGTTCATCCTGTCTGGGTGCCGGAGCAGTACTTGAGGTATTTTGATTTATTATCGCAAGAGCAATTCAGAGTTGATATTCCGTTCACAAAAGAGGGATGGCATGGAAGAATGCGGGCCTGCAGAGGCGTAGGGGCATCAATGTCACCAAAGCAGCTGGATGCATGGAATAAAGATCACATGGAGATGCTACAAAAAGAGGCTTCTGAGAACTTTATGGTAAAACACTACATATCAATTGCTGAACTGCAAGTGAAGGAATAAGGAATAATGATAAAACTTACAGATTACAGAAAAATCAACCATTTGGTTGATCAGATCAGAATAGAGAAAGTATACCCACTGTCCATTTTAGAGGGGATTCAAACGGGCGAGATATTTGTCGATGATGACGAGGCACCAACAGCAGCATTAGTGTGGCATTATTGCGGATTCGCCAATATCCTGGGGAGTTATGACGAGAACTTTATTGAAGAAACTATGAAGTTGATGCAGGATCCTCCGGAAGGTCATTCGGGACGTATGGCACTTCAAACCGAGAACGACTCTCACTTAGAGGAGATGATACTGAGAACTCCAACGGTTGCTAAACACGAGAGGTATATTTTTGAGTTTGAAGGAAAAAAAGACATTATTCCGCACACGCTGGATGCTAAGCTCAAGGAAATATCACACGATAATTATGAATTGATGAAGGGAAGGATCATCCCTTCTTTCTCATGGCCAAATAAAGAAGAGTTTTTTAAGAACGGTTTCGGGTATTGCCTGATTGAGGAAGGACGGATGTTGACTTGTGCATTTGCTTCAGGTGTATCAAAAGAGTATGTGGATATTGGAGTAGAAACATCAGAGGAGTGTCGCGGGAAAGGGTACGGACGGATTGTTGCCGCTGAAATGGTAGAAGAAATTTTAAGAAGAGGAAAAACTCCGGTATGGGACTGTGATATAAGGAATGAAGCTTCGATGAGACTGGCCTGCTCGGTTGGGTTTGAAATAGTTGGGACTCATCCGTGGTATAAGAGTGAAAAGTGATGGAGATTTGTAAAGCCATGATAGTAATAAAAACTTCTATTTTTCCGGCATCAAAGGAAGAAGTGTTTAACAAACTGCAGAAGCTGAAACTATTACAGTATATAGCCTGGCCATGGAGAGGTAAAATCGTCCAAATAAATCCAAGCGTGCCATAAAAGTACTACGATTTCTTTGGAGCCCAACGGCCTTCTACGGCGTTCAGTACCGAGATTGTACCTGGCGGACTTCCGCTCTATTCGCTTATTGGAGTCATTTAGTGTTGTCAAAATGTGGCAAAAAATGATTCAGATTCATGAGGAACAGTTGATCATGAGAAGATAATACCGGTTATCTTGCCTGACTCCAGAAGCAATAAATAAATCTAACTATATTAGGACATATACATTTTTCAAATGAAAAGAAGAATGTGTATGTCCTTTTTATATTCTTCTTTTCTTACACATCTTGGCCACCAAAGAAGGAGGCTTAAAGATGAATCGACCAAAACCACCACCAGTTGATTTAGACAAATATTGTGAAGGCAGATCCAGGAACTTTGTTTCCTATCAGGACGGAGCCAGGATGTATGGAATGAGTTATTGGGGCTTCGTAAGATTGTGCCAGGAAATTGAAGCCAACAACCCACTATGCCAAGCTTGCGCACACCACCATCTGTTTTTGGAATCTCAACTCGCCTGACTGGCGATGGGGTATAGACACCCTTGCTTTCGGCTATATCCTTCCCACTACCGGGCGGATTCGGGACTTTAACCCGTTAGAAACGTGCGCCGCTAGGCGCACATAGAAAAAGACTGTGCCCTCTTTTTTAGAAGGCACAGTCTTTTGACACTCACATCTTTTTAATTATTTAGAAGACGATTAATCTCATCAACCATGTCATTGATTGCACTAGCCTGCTGTGCAACATGCTCAGTATTTGTAGCATTATTTCCAGCCATGGTACTGATAGCCACAAACTGCTCGTTCTCACTTCTGATACTCTCTGCGATATTCTGGTTAATCTCAACAGTTTTTCTGATGATTTCTGACTGGCGTTTATGTGCCTCATTCATCTCTTCAATTGCATTAACCGAATCATTCAGCATTGTAGTCATTTCACTTATGTCGCCAAATACTGTCTTAAACTGTTCATTCTGTTCAGCAAGCTTATTGGCATTTATCTCAACCTGTCCTGTAATCTCTTCTACGTTCTTCTGAACTCTTTCAATTATTGCACCAACGTCCTTAAGTGAGCTCTGCGTGTTTTCTGCAAGCTTACCAACTTCAGTTGCTACAACAGCAAATCCCTTTCCAGCATCACCCGCTCTTGCGGCCTCAATTGAAGCATTAAGAGCAAGAAGGCTTGTTGATGACGAAATTCCCTGAATAAGTTCAAGCGTTGTTCCAATTTCTTCTACTGCCTTTAGAAGTCTGTCTGCAATATCTGTTGTAACTGCCATAGAATCAGAAACTTCCGAATTTATTCCCTGAAGATCATTTAATGATTTCTCATTTTCTTTTGACTTCTTAAGAAGGTTGTCAGATGTCTTCTCAACAGTCTCAACATTTTCTTCTACAATGCTTGCGCAATCATTAAGCTCTGACAAGTTTGCCATACTCTCATCTGCTTTATTACCAAGAATATTACTGTTTTTAACAAGCTCATCACTTGTTGCTGATAACTCTTCTGCTGAAGCGCTCTCACTTGATGAGATATCCAAAAGAGTTGTTCCTGCAGTTACCATCTTGGAAGATATTGAACGAACAGCATCCATAACACCTGTAACACGCCTGTTGTTCTCTTCAAGCTCATCCTTTTTGGCAGTAATCAAAAAGTGTGAAACAAAGAATAAGAACATTACAAGGCCGGCTAACGAAAGCACAAGGCCTACAACACACATGATTACATCTGTAATAAAGAGTTCGTCTTTTACTGGCAAAAGAGCTGTGCCTCTGACAAACCATGCAATAAACATAGAAACAATACAAATACTACCGGTAACGGACAGTAGCTTAATATCCATAAAGAATCCGATAAGTATCAGGAAGAAACATAAAAATCCCCAGAATGTTCTGGTCGGAACCATGTAAATAATGTAGTTCCACTGAAGGATAAGAACAACTGAGCAGAAAATCTTTCCTATTTGAAGTTTTCCATCTTTTAAATATCCATCTTCATCAAATGAAGACTTCAGAATCAGCATTCCTGTAATAAAGAAACACACATCCATGATACTGAAAATTATTACTGCGATCCAAGGGATAACCTGATAAAAGCCAATTGTCTTTTCTACTATGAACATTGCTGTAGCAAACATACAGGCCGATACCAGTGCAGTAATACCCCATTTAAAAACCGCAGACAGGTATACTTCAAAAGCAGATTTTTTATTCATTGATAATTACCTCCTGAGATAAATGGTTTATATTAATTAGATTGCCATAACTATAATACTAAATTCCGCAAATTCTCATAAGTAAATATCTATGAAATAATTATTAAAAAACTCTGCGTTGAAATGAATTATTTATTTCACCTTGTATCACCTGTCTTTCCGGCATTTAATTGCATACAGCATTACTTCTTCTTACATATATAAAGAAGGTGCAATCTTTGCCAGAGGAATTATCTAAAGATATATCTGAGCTATACAAAGAGATGGATGCGCAGGAAACTAAGGAAGCAAAGCTATACAAGTCTCTTGATAAGCTTGAAGCTCTTATACAGCACAATGAATCTCCTATAGATACATGGTCAGAAAACGAGTATGAGCTCTGTGGAATTACTTGTTTATCTTTTTGACAAGATAAATATTCTTGATTTTGTCGAGTGCGTGCGATAAAATCAACATAGAACATCGTATCAATATGATAACCGGAGGCGGACATGAATCATAATATATTGAAACGGGTCATCCTTGATCAGATTGAGATAATTCAAAGTGCTGAAATCATAGAACGTGACTATGACTTCGAAAAGAATGTCAATTATATTCTTGTCGGGCTTAGACGAGCGGGAAAATCGACACTTTTATATAAAATAGCCAGAGAACTTGTTGAAGCAGGATGCGATTGGTCTCAGATAATTTATGTCAATTTCGAGGATGACAGACTATTGGGGTTTTCAAAGGATGACTTTAATGACATCGTAGAGACTGCTTATGAGCTCACGGATGCCAAAGAGTTATACTATTTCTTTGATGAGATTCAGATCATTGACGGCTGGGAACATTTTGCCAGAAGAATGGCTGATCAGAAAAAGCATGTATACATTACGGGAAGCAATGCTAAGATGCTTAGCTCTGAAATGGAAAAGGCTCTTGGAGGCAGATATTTGTCCAAAATGATCATGCCTTTTTCTCTTAGTGAGTCACTGGATTACAAGGAGATAGCTCATGATGAAAAGGCATTTCTGACAACTTCTAAAGCTGCCAAAGTTCGCAGAGGATGCCAGGAATATATTTTGAGTGGTGGCTTTCCTAAAGCGCAGCTTTTATCCAACAAAAGAGAATATATTAAGAGTGTCTATGAGAAGGTTCTCCTTGGAGACATTATAGAGCGTGAAAAAGTGAATAATAAGATGGCCCTCAGGCTTATGATAAAGAAAATAGCTGAAACAGTGATGCATGAAATATCTTTCAATACGCTGGCAGGGAATGTAAAAGCAACAGGAATTAAGACATCAACAGATTCGATGATTGACTACGTTTCGTACGCTGAAAACGCATATCTCCTGTTCAGAAACAGGAATTATGTCTCGAAGTTTGCAGAAAAAGAGAGCACTCCAAGGTTTTATTTTTATGATAATGGCATTTTGTCATTGTTCCTTGTAGATAAACCATCAGCGCTATTAGAGAATGCAGTTGCGGTATATTTAAAGCGTAGGTTTGAAGAAGTATATTATTTCAAATCCACGCGGACGGGAATAGATATTGATTTCTTTATTCCTGAAGAAAACTGTGCTATTCAGGTTGCGTATAGTATAGAGACAGCAGAAGACAGAGAGACTAAGAGTCTTGTATCTTTTGCAGAGAAAACAAAGGGGATACGACGCCTTATTATAGTTACTAATGAGGAAGAACGTACGATTACGAAAGATGGTCTTACCATAGAAGTGATACCTGTTTATAAGTTTATTATGGGGTAGCATTCTGATTGAATATTATATTTTTATATAATGCAGCAGGTTAGGAGTTATATATTTCATGAAAACTATCATTTTCACAATGGGAACAAGAGGAGATATCCAACCGTACATATATCTTGCAAGGGCTCTTAAGAAAAACGGACATGATGTTAAACTCGGTTCTCATCCCTGTTGGAGAAAACTTATTGAAGAATCGGGTTTTTCTTTTCTTCCCGTCGGACCTGATATTGATATAGAGATGGAAGCAGCTGTTATCAGAGGTAAAAGTTCAAATGCTGCCCTTAGCATGCTTAGGACAATGAATTTCATATTTAAGATCATTCAGAATTCAACGAATGAAATATATGAGGCATGCAAAGGAAATGATCTTATCATAGTAAGTCACAGTCAGATGGGAGCAGTAGAAGCAGAGGCCTTGAATATTCCCACAGTAAACGTGACTTTGCAGATTGAAATGATCCCCGAAAAGAAAAAGCCGCAGACATTTATTAATAAGCTTATCGGGGGGGTGATCGGTAAACAGATAAACAAGCCATATAACAAGATCAGAAAGGTTTATGGTCTTAAAGCGATGAGAGTCGGTGATTCCCTGATGTCTCAAAAACTCGACCTGATCCCCATAAGTAAATTTGTTGTGACAAGAAGCCCGTATTGGGAAGACCAGCATATTTTGACAGGCTATTGGTTTGAAGAAGAGGAGGTATATTCGCCAAGTGAGGAATTAACAGCCTTTCTTAAAAGTGGTGAAAAGCCTGTTCTGCTCGCACTCGGCGCAATGTCATTCGAAGATAAAGCAGAAACGGATAAACTGGATATGTTTGTCAAAGCATTTCAAAAGGCGGGATGCAGGGCAATCATACAAGGCTTTCAAAAATCACTTGAAGAGTATAAACTTCCGGAAACAATGATGTCTGTTGGGAGTGTTCCTCACAGCTGGCTCTTCAAACAGTGCAGCTTCGTGATTCATCACTGTGGTTTTGGAACATCTGCTGCAACCATGATCTATGGAATACCGTCTATACCGGTTCCTCATGTGCTGGACCAGATGGGATTTGCAATGCAGCTTAGAAATTTAAATGTGGCCACGGAACCATTGAAAGCAAAGGAGCTGACTGAAGAAAATATCTATAAGTCCATTGTTCAAATGCAAGATACGTATGATGAAAAAAGCAAAAATGCAATGGAAATATCTGATAAGATCAGGACTGAGGGTGGATTGTCTGAAACAGTACAATTAATTGAAAGTGTTATATGATTTATCTTCTTTTGGCTTCTATCATAAAAGCACTTTATTATAATAGTAGAAAATCTCCATTAATGTGCGTTCACAAAAACGGTTGGTTTCGTGAACACTTTTTTGTTATAAGGAGTTTTTTATATGAAGTGGCTAATATTTCATTTCAGAGTTTTAATGAATAGCTTATGTACATTTCAGATTATGCTTTGTAAAATAATTACGGGCAAATAATAATATATGTGAGGAGAACGAAAAGGTTTATCATGGGGAATTTAATAAGTGTGGCTAAAAGAAACTTAAGCCGAAGGGGTCTGGTGCTGACATTGTGCGTATGCTTTTTTATGGGAGTGTTTAGCATGAATGTTTGTGCCGGGAATAAATTTGCTTACGATTACGGCGTTTTTCTATCGGTAAATGCCGGAAAGAGTGCCATGAAAAAGTTTGGGGATTATAAGACAATTGTCCTCGATGTTCAGAATGGCTTTTCATCAAAAGATATTAAGAAGCTAAAGAAAAAGGGACATAAAGTCTACAGCTATATCAATGTCGGAGCTATAGAGAATTATCGGGATTATTACAGCAGATTCGAAGATATAACACTTGGTGTGTATGATAATTGGCCTGATGAAAAATGGGTCGATGTCTCAACGGAGAAATGGCAGAATTTTATCCTGAATGAGCTTTCTACGGAGATAGATGAAACCGGAGTAGATGGTTTTTTTGTAGATAATATCGATGTTTATTATCTGTATCATACTGAAAACATATATGCCGGTGTGGAAAATATTCTCAAAGGTCTTAGCAAAAAGGGAAAAGTCATAATCAATGGAGGAGATACCTTCATCACAGAATATTACGAGAAAAATGGCAACCTTAACGGGATTCTTGATGGTGTAAATCAGGAGACGGTTTTTTCAAAAATAATTGATTATGATAAGGATAAGTTTGGGAAAAACGACTCCGATGAAACGAAATATTTCAAACAATACTTAAAGACTGTAAAACGTGCCCATAAAAAATGCTATCTGCTGGAATACACCAAGGATAAAAAATTGAGCAATAAAATAAGAGAATATTGCAAGAAAAAGCATTACAAATACTATATTTCGGGGCGTCTGGATTTGTCCTGAAACTAAAAAATGTATTTCACCTTACGAAAAGTGCAACTCACCTGAGTTGTGCTTTTTTCGTAAAGCAGGGTGAGCTGTTTGCTTTCCTTGGAGAAAACGGTGCCGGTAAATCAACGACAATAAATATGCTGAGCACAATACTTCCAAAGTCATCAGGTGAAGTCCTTGTTATGGGACACGAGCTTGGAAGAGAAGATGATTCCATCAGAAAAGAAATCGGAATCGTTTTTCAGAATTCAGTTCTTGATGGGAAGCTTACAGTTAAGCAGAATCTTCTCACAACCGGAACTTACCTATATATCAGCGTGCGATATCGATTCTGCGACAGATTCAATTGATGAGTATATAAAGACAGGATTCTTTAAGTCACTCGATGTCTGCGGCGGCGAGAATATTCGACCATTTGAAGCTTTTATTCCCCTGTATCGAAAAGCTGAACATTACGGACTTACTAAGATAATACATGTTGGTGAGTCGGGATCTGCAGATGATGTAAG
>NZ_ATVV01000047.1:0-14411 GCF_000420905.1 Butyrivibrio sp. AD3002
ACATTTTTGCATCAAAGAATTCATGCTCTGCATGAATTCTTCCTTGTTTAAATTCAAGATTGCGAACGAGCAAAGCGAGTTTCGCAATTACCTATTGATTGTGATAGTATAAATATCGGCAACAGTTTGAAGAGATATTACCATAATCCTTTCAAGAAAGGGTAAAGGGAACATGAAAGGCAAAGTATTTGCATACATTAAAAAGAAATACAAAGTATTGCCCGAATATCCATGGCGTAAATATGACAGCAATGCAGTGTTCCGACATACTGATAACAACAAATGGTTTGCTCTTGTTATGGATGTTGGAAGGGATAAGCTGGGGCTTGCTGGAATTGATTCTGTGGCGGTTATCAATCTGAAAATTGAGGATATGTTTTTCAGAGATATGCTCGTTAAGCAGGACGGAATTATGCCGGCGTATCATATGAATAAGCAGCACTGGATAACGGTTCTGCTCGATGGGACAGTACCGGAGAAACAGATTTTTGATCTGCTGGATGCAAGCTATATGGCGACAGCATCTGCAAAGAAGAAGGCAAAAATGCGGCCTGCTAAGGAATGGATTGTACCTGCTAATCCCAAATATTATGACATTGAGGCCGCTTTTGAAGCATCGGATGAGATTGATTGGAAGCAGGGAAGCGGGATTATCAAGGGCGACACAGTCTTCATGTATGTGGGAGCTCCTGTTTCTGCTATTCTTTACAAGTGTAAGGTTACTGAGGTGAATATTCCTTATGACTATGAGGATAAGAATCTAAGGATAACAGCACTTATGAAGATTAAACTTTTGAAGAGCTATAAACGTGATGAGTTCACTTTTGATAAGCTTAAGTCAGAATACGCAATTTATGCGGTAAGGGGACCGAGAGGGATTCCTAACAGTCTTAGTGCCGCACTAAAGTAGGTTTTTATTAGAGATTGCCAGCTATACAGCTTAATGTTGAAGTGGTTTTGTGTTTTATGGTTTTTGGTGAGCAACATATTGTTAGTGGGATTTTAATGCCACAAAATTAGAAAATGTGAAAAGCGGTAGTGCAAATCAAGATGAAAAATCTGCTGCAAATATAACATTTCATAATTGAGGTAGTGAGTTTTAGATTAAAATGTCTGCTGTAAAAGAGAAACCTTCAGATAGCGGCAGAAAACTGATACATAGAGAGAATGCCGGATTTTTTCGATATGTAAATTGTGGCAGAAGATTGTGGTTAAAAACATCTACCGCAAAAGGTACTCAATGAAATATTGGCAGTTTTATTCTTGAAAAGTGCTCGATAGCTGAGTCAAAAACAGATATAAGGTAGTATAGTTTGGAGGAGACAATACCATGTCAGAGATAGACAGATTAAAAGAAGTGGTTGAGAAACTGAGGGCTGAGGATGGCTGTCCGTGGGACAGGGCTCAGACTCATGCGAGTTTGAAACCTGAGTGTATTGAAGAAGCTGCTGAAGTCATCGGTGGAATCAATATACTTGAAAAGACAGGAGATCCTGAGAACTTCAAGGAAGAGCTTGGGGATCTTCTTTTACAGGTCATGTTCCATTCTGTTATTGCGGAGGAGGAAGGCCTTTTTTCATTTGATGATGTAGTAAAGGGAATCTCTGATAAGATGGTAAGGAGACATCCGCATGTATTTAGCGGTGTGACTTTTTCATCAGAGGAAGAACTTCACAAAGCCTGGGCTGATATCAAAAAGGCAGAGAAGGCCGGAAAAGAATGGCATGCTGATTATCTCCCGGAGGCTTTTAAGGAAGCAGGGGAGTTCATTGAAAAGGCTAAGGAAAGAAAAGGGATATGAATTTTGTAAAGCTGATGCAGTCTGAGGAGTATGATTTCCTTAGAACTAATGAGAGACTTGGAAATAGAATAATGCTGCTGGGACTCGGTGGTAGCTATGCATATGGAACTAATAATGAAAACAGCGATATAGATTTCAGAGGCGTTACATTGCAGATGCCGTCTGATTTATTGGGGCTTACCGAGTTTGATCAGTATGAGGATGATAAGACAGATACTGTTATCTATGGTTTCAACAAGCTGGTGAAGCTTCTTGTGGAGTGCAATCCGAACACATGTGAGATGCTGGGGCTTGATGATGATCAGTATCTTATTATGTCTAAGCTGGGACAGGAATTAAAAGATAACAGCCATATGTTTTTGTCCAAAAGAGCGATAAAGACGTTCGGCGGTTATGCGGATTCTCAGCTTCGAAGGCTTCAGAACGCGATAGCAAGGGACAGCCTTCCGCAGAGTGAGAGGGAGAAGCATATCCTGAAGTCTGTTATGCATGCCCTTGATGATGTGAACAGAAGATATTATGGGAAAACTGAGGGCGGACTGAAGCTGTATATCGATAAGGCAGAGAATCCTGAGTTTGATACAGAGATATTTGTAGATGCAAATTATGAGCATTTTCCGCTTCGTGATTATGAGGATGTGTGGGGAGTCATGCGGAGCGTTGTGCGAGACTATGACAAGCTCGGCAAGCGCAACAAAAAGAAGGATGACAACCACCTTAATAAGCATGCAATGCATCTGATTCGACTTTTCATGATGGCGATTGATATTCTGGAAAATGGCGAGATTATAACGCACAGGACGAATGACCTGGATACACTGCTCGCAATTCGAAGGGGCGACTTCATGGAGGCGGATGGATCCTATTCACCTGCTTTCTTTGAGATGCTTGATGAGTATGAGAGAAAACTGGATGAGGCTGCGAAGAAAACAACCCTTCCTGATAATCCTGATATGGAGAAGGTAGAAAGATTTGTTGAGCGCGTAAACAGATACGCGGTTACAGGGGAACTTACATGAGAGATATTTTAAAGGAAATAGATGAAAAGCTTGATGAAATCGAGAAGACTGAGAATGTGAAAATTCTGCATGCGGTAGAGTCGGGCAGCAGGGCATGGGGGTTTGCTTCACCTGACAGCGACTATGATGTCAGGTTCGTTTACGTGCGTGATGCAAAGGACTATCTGAGACTTGATGAGCCAAGGGATGTCATAGAATGGCAGCTTGATGAAGTACTTGATATAAACGGATGGGATCTGAGGAAGGCGCTGAAGCAGTTTGCCAGGGGAAATGCCACTTTGTTCGAGTGGAGCGGATCTCCGATAGTGTACAGGACAACTCCTGAATGGGCCAGAATTGCGGAGGTATCGGGCCAGTACTTTTCTGAAAAGTCCGCGGTATATCATTACTATGGGACCGCAAACCATACATATCAGGAGTACCTAACAGGTGAGATGGTGAGATACAAGAAGTATTTTTATGCTCTTAGGCCTATTCTTGCCGCGATGTATATTGAGAAGAATCACGCAGCACCACCGGTTTTGTTTGATGATCTGTTAAAGATGGAATTGTCACAGGAACTTAGGTCTGCAATTGACGAGCTTCTTGAAATCAAGAAACGGACAACGGAAAAAGAAGAGAATCCCCAGCTTCCTGTAATTAGGAAATTTATCGAGGATGAAGTGATAAGGCTTAAGGAAATTGCCGATAATATGCCTGATGATCACAATAATGACTGGGGCAGTTTAAATAGTCTGTTTAGGGAAATAATAGGATACAAAATGTAAAATGAAAAATATCCATGCCACTGTATTTTAGGAGCATGGATATTTTTTGAGATTGTAAGGGGTGTGTTATCTCTTCACTTTAACTGAAGCTACTTTGCTCCAATCTGAATACTTCTTTTCATTTGAAGTAGGATAAGAATATGCGCGGATTCTTACGAAAACTTTCTTTCCTCTGTACTGCTTGGGAATTGTTATTTTCTTTGAATTAGCGGTTCCTTTTGCTTCACATTTTTTAATTGTGCTGTAGAAAGCTTTTCTATCGGAAATCTCAATTTCATATCCGGCAATATTTCTGTCTGCTATTTTATTCCAGTTTATAGATACTTTACCCTTCTTTGATGCCTTAGCCTTGATTTTATTGAGCTTTACGGTTGAAACATCTGTAGATAATCCTGATTTAAGCTGGAAGGTATAAATGCCTGCGTAGTTGGAACCGATTCTTAAATAATAGGTACCGGCATTTAATGAATGAGCAAATTCATCTGAACCGCTACCATCTGCTATATAGTTTCCATTTCCGTCCTGTATTAAATAATTGGGAGTTACTCTATCGGTGAGTGAGGTTAAAACCAGCTTTACATCACATGTTGAAGGTGCTGTAAATTTATACCAGTCATACTTTTCAGCTCCGGAGCATATCATACCTGTATATACTGTTCCGGATAATGATGGAATGATGCTTGCTGTTTCGGGAATATCATTATTTACTGTTTCTGTTTCGGGAAAGCTTTCGTTTTCAGGAGTGAAATAGAAAGTAAACTCCGGTGCATAGTCGTTACAATAATAGTTGCATACTCTGACGGAATACTGGCCGGCTCTTAAGTATCTTGTAAAATCATCAATTTTATACCAGCCATTACTGTCATCAAAAAAAATACTGTTATTGTCCTTGTCACGAATTTCAACACCTTGAATTCTGTCACTGATTGTATGAAATGTTAATCGTCCGGAAGAGGGAATCGTCATAGTGTAATAGTTGTTACGAATACCCTTTTCAAGCTTTATGACTTTATTAAGCTGCATCACTTCACCTTCACCAATCGGTAAAGTAACTGCCTTCGCATCAAGTGGTGACAACCAAATGCTGCAAACTGCTGCCAGCATGACAAATTGCATGCCAAGGAAATTTTTTAAATTTTTCATTTAATCCTCCATAATAATAAATACACACTTAATCAAAAACGCAACAGTTTGTGATTATAGCACGTTGCCATAAGTTTAGCAATGTATGATTTAATTATTTGGGTTTTAGGACTAAGATTTTTGAAGAAGTTGCTGATGGAGCTGATAAAGATCAGATAGCTAATGCTATAAGGAAAGCCTTTTTTAAATAGCTGATCTATCCTTTTTGAACTTAATAATTACAAAAACAAGGGCAATGCATGGGCACAAAATATGATTTAAGGGCTATTATTGGTCGAAAAATTGAACATCATATTTGTATGTGTTATAATTTCAACGTTCGTTTTTTACGAAACATGAGGGGACGCGTTTGCAATATTTTGTGAACAGAATAATAGAGAAAAGGGGAAATCGTATGAAAAGAGTTTTAAAAAAAGTTACTGGGATTATTATGGCTGCTGCATTCGCAGTGAGCGCATTATCAGTTGCCAAGGTTGACGCTAAGGCTACTGCAGCAATCAACGCTAATCAGGAGTATAAGCTGACGCTTGGACCTGATCAGTTGACAGAGTACACATTTGTTACACAGCCTGATTGTACTACAAGTGTTACGGCTTGTATTGTTGGAGGAAGCAGTAACACTGGATTTGCATGGATGAAGATAACTGTTGATTATTGCAAATATGATTCAGTTTATGTCGATAACGAAAAAGGCGCTGCATCAACAGGTACATTTGTATTTGCTCCCGGAAAGACTGCTACTCTTACTTTTAATAGTTCAAATGTAGGTACTAAAAAAACTATAGATATTGCATTTACTGTTAATTCTACTCCTGTCAGCAATCTTGAGAAGGAAGGCAATAATTCACCTAATTCCGCTACTAAGATAAAGCTTAATAAGACATATAACGGTGTTGTGTCATATGCTGATTCTGATACAGACTGGTATGTTTTTAAGGCACCTAAGACAGGTAAATACAAGTTTTATGTTGTAAATGCATTGATTGACGGAGGTAGCTCTGTTTGGTGTCACGGTTATAAGTCAAAGACAAAGAATGACAGCGATTTTTCTGCTTATTTAACCGCAGGAGACGGTTGGAAGAATTCTAAAAAGATAAAACTAAAAAAAGGAAAGAAGTATTACATCAAATTTAGCAGCACCGGCCATAAAGCTGTTCCCGTACAGATCAGAGTTAAGAAAGTTAAATAATTGTTTTGATAATATCAGGGTTTGCTTTTAGCAAGCCCTGAAATTATATTTAAGGAGAATATGTAAACATGAAGAGAGCACTTGTATTGTAATTAGTATTTGTGCTATATTCATCCTTCGAGGGGACAGATATGCAAACAGTATTTGGGGCTGTTTGGATAAAAAAAAGAAGTTTTAAGGGGAAATCAAAATGGAAAGAAACAGAAAATCGTTGGTGTGGGTCATCGCAGCTTTTCTTTGCGTGGCTCTTTTCTTCGGATGTTCATCCGGGAATTTCAAGATTAAGGCAGAAGCTGCCTCCAGTGCAACTTTAGTTACCGGGAATAATTTTAATAAGGCACTTAAAAAATTTGTAAGCAACAAGGTTTCCAGTTATACAGATGAAGATGAGACTATTGAGCATGTCATTTTTATGGCCAAGGGATCCACTCCAAATAAAAAGCTGCCTTCAAAGAATATTGGGACTGCAAATAATTCGGTTATGGCCTATTACGATAGTGAAAAGAAAACCGTATACATTTATTCTGCTGCAAATACCATATTTTTAAATGCTGATAGTGCAAATATGTTCTATGGATATACGGCAGTAAAAAGTATCGAATTTAATGGAAGAATAAGCACTTCCAGGGTAACAAACTTCAACGATATGTTTGGATTATGTCACAAGCTGGAGGTCCTTGATGTAAGCAACTTTGATACATCAAAGGCTACAAACCTTTCCGGTATGTTTAATCACTGTGATGTGTTAAAAACGATAGATATCAGTAATTTCAATACATCAAAGGTAACTTCAATGCATAGCATGTTTTTCTGGTGCTCTGCAGTTGAAAAATTGGATTTCAGTAATTTTGATACATCAAAGGTGGAATACTTCACTCAGATGTTTGTAGGATGTTATGGATTAGAGTCACTTGATCTTTCAAGCTTTAAAACTTCAAATGTTACTGAAATGTATAGGACTTTTAATGGCTGTAAGAATCTCAAATCACTCGATCTTAGCAATTTTGATACCTCCAAGGTTACCAATATGAAGTGGATGTTCGAGGGATGCTATAATCTCGAGAACCTGAATATAAGCAGTTTTAATACATCAAAGGTTACAGATTGCACAGAGATGCTAAATAGATGTGATAAGCTGAAAGTACTTGATGCACCTAAGATTATAGGTAAGGCGATAGCTCTTCCCGGCGAGTTCGGACTTGATAATAACAAGGACGGCAAGGCTGATAATGCAACTGTATATACAAAGCTTGCAGTAAAAAAGAGCGGAACAAGTAACAGATATATCAATCTGAAGAAGGAAGAAGAAAAGAAACCGGATCCTTCAGAGGGTGGCGAATCAGGGAATGAAGGCGGATCCGAATCAGGAAATCAGGGTGATGGCTCTGAATCCGGCAAGCCGGAAGTGAAGCCGACTACGCCAAATGAGGCATCAGCCGAGTCATCGGTTCCTATCGATTCTGCTAATCAGTCAAATCCGTCTGAGCAGGCAGCGCAGGCTACCAATCCTGCAACGCCTCAGGTAGAAGCAGAAGCGGCGGAGAAGATTGACGGCAAGCAAAAGAAAACATCAATTTCAAAGCTTATTGCCGGAAAGAAATCAATCACAGTCACCTGGAAAAAGCAGACCGGCATTAAGGGCTATGAGATCCAGTACACCACAGACAAGAATTTCAATAAGGACGTAAATGCTGTAACTATAGTTAAAGCCAAGACTACTTCAAAAACCATAAAGAAGCTTAAAACCAATAAAAAATACTACGTCAGAATTCGTACTTATAAAAAATCAGGCGCTGAAAAGATCTACTCAAAGTGGAGTAAATCTAAGAGTGTGAAGGTTAAATAAAGAACAAAAAAGAGAAAGCTACTATACCCGCGAAGATCATTATTGCTGATGCTATGCCGGTGGCTTTCTCTTTTACTGTCTCTAAGTCTATATAACGGTTGTTGAAGCGAACCGTGTCTACGATTTTGGGTGAAGCTTTACCAATGAACGCTTTGTTTGCAGAATTATTGTGGCCCATAATTTTTCCTCCCATAAATCCATAAATGTTTATAAAAACAACATCTAGTGGTTTTAAATGATTATAACCACAATATATAAAATGTTTATAAACTTGAGGAGAAAAAAATATTAAAAAAAGAGCCCCAGTCCAATGAGGACTGAAGCTCTTGCATGCGATTGTACAGATTAAAAATTTGTTCCCTTGAGCGTGTATTCAAGGTCAGCAGGTGATTCAACTTTTCTTAAAGGAATGTACGCACTTGTCGTAAAATAGCCATCACCGGAGTGATAGTTTACATAAAGGTTAAAAAGATCCTTTATAAGGTCGTCATATGTTTGCGATAATGCCGGAGCTTGACTAAGCCGAACGGCTAATATTATACTGCTTTTAGCGTGATAAAGCCGAACGGCTTATTATTTGACATTTTTGACTGAAATAAGCCGAACGGCTAAAAGGAGCAAATATGGTCATAGCGGATACTAAAATGTTTGGAGAGGCTTTGAAAAAGCGCAGGAAAGAGCTGGGATATACACAACGCTATATTTCAGAATTTACGGGCTTTAGCATCAGTTTCATTTCTGATCTGGAGAATGGAAAGAGCACGGCTGAACTTGGAAAGGCAATTTTCCTGGCGAATATGCTTGGATTGGATATTGTGATAAATTCAAGGGGCAACAAATGAGAAAATACGACGTTATTTTGGAAATACAGGGTAGACAGGTGGTAGTCGGATATATCGAAGGGGAATCATTCAGGGAATCCGTTGGAAGATCAGCTGAAGTTATGGCGCAGGATTGTTTTTGATTATGTCCTTGGGAATACTGACGCTCATATCAAGAATTTCTCATTACTGTATAGCTATGATCTTGGAGAGAAGAGGCTTTCTCCGGCATATGATAAGTACAGCTATATACGAAGCTGCTACCAGAGAGATGTCTTCCATGGGATTTGAGAATGCAATGGATATAGGTGATAGGATACTTCATGCCAGAAGGAGTGTCTTGTAGTTTTTGAAAAAGTGGAAATAAGGAGGTAATAATGGTAAAGCATGTGATTTTATGGACATTAAAAGATGAACTGTCAGCTGAGGAAAAGGCTGAGATTAAAAAGGGGATTAAGGAAGGACTCGAGGGTCTGAAGGGAAAGGTTCCGGGGATCGTTGAAATCAAGGTTAATATCAATGGCCTGGAATCTTCAAATGCGGATCTGATGCTTGATTCTACATTTGAAGATGAGGCGGCTCTTAAGGGATACGCGGTTCATCCTGAGCACGTAGCAGTTGCGGATACTAAGGTAAGACCATATACAAAGATCAGAAGTTGTTTGGATTTTGAGGTGTGATGAAAGTGGTTATGAGCGATAATAGTATTGGACAGTGTATTCAAAACGAGATCGACAGGATATACGGAATCGAATACGGGAAAAAGACCGGCAAGGTGCTTGTGCCTGCTTTTCTAGGAGACTTCAGAAAAGTACTTGAGAATAGCATTGCGGGGGATGTTGTTTCCGAGGAGTATATGACTGAAGATAAGAAAATGCATCTGATCCTGAAAGGGCAGAAAAGGCTTGGTGCTAAGGGATATGTGCCTTTCATTGTTTCATGTATATGCAATGACAGGGAACTACTTAGCTCGGAAGTATTGTTTTTGGAAGAAATGTTATAAAGGTGCATAGATGGTGTTAAATGATCTATGGAAAAACTGAGTCAAATCTATTCGATGGGGTATTAAAATGAGATTTATTGGAAACGTTATCTGGTTTGTTTTTGGTGGATTATTAAGCGCAATAGCCTGGTGGATTACAGGCCTCTTGTGGTGCATAACTGTAGTAGGCATCCCGGTTGGAATCCAGTGTTTCAAGCTATCATCGATTTCACTTAATCCTTTCGGAAAAGAGATTGAGAATGAGGGCGGCACAGTATCTTTTCTTTTGAATGTTTTGTGGCTCCTGATCTCCGGATGGGAACTGGCATTAGGAAATGCCATAATCGGATGTCTTTTCTGCATCACAATAGTAGGCATTCCTTTTGGAAAGCAGTTCTTCAAGATTGCAAAAGTGGCACTTATGCCCTTTGGAGCAAAGGTTGTTAGAAAGCATTATCTTTGATTTGAATGGCAACTTTGATATGGTGTGTCATAAAACGGACAGCAAAATTGATAGAATATACCCGGATGAAATTGTAAGAAGTTTACGAGTTAATCAGGGAGGTGCTTATGTTTGATACACATCATATCTATCAGGGATTTGGGTCGGAATTGTTGTTTTCGGTTGTGATAATAATTCTTGCTGGAATTCTGGCAGTGAGTTAGGAGGTATCTCGGATATGATAACCGTTAATCTTTATTATAAGGGAACAAATGGAAATGCCAGAGCTTTTGCTGATGAAATGGAGTCATCGGGGATAGCTGATGCGATAAGAAAAGAGGAAGGGAATCTTCGATATCAGTATTTCCAGCCGATAGGGGATCCTGAGACGGTCCTTCTCATAGATTCATGGACGGATCAGGCTGCGACTGATGCTCACCATGCGTCGCCGATGATGGAGCAGCTCGCAAAGCTTCGCGAGAAATATGATCTTCATATGACAGTGGAGAGATTTGTCAGTGACGACTATGAAGGAGACGAGGGCTTCATTAGAAAGTAATGTGAAGCTCTTGATGTATAAAAGTGTAAGGAGTAAGGAAAGATGTTTTTTATAATGGGGATAACACAGGGCAGGAAGGATTTTGATTTTAACCAGTTTGTGACCTGCACTATCTGTGGGAAGTATGGACGCTTCAATGTGTTCATGACATATATGGTTTTGTCTCTTTTCTTCATTCCTACAATAAAGTGGAGTAAACGCTACTATGTACAGACAAGCTGCTGCGGCACAGTTTATGAGCTTGATCCTGAGATTGGAAAAGCAATTGCAAGAGGCGAAAATGTCGAGATCCAGCAGTGCCATCTGACACGTGTGATGAATGGAAATGGATATGTGAGTGGCTATAAAAAGTGCAGACAGTGCGGCTATGAAACGGCAGAGGATTTCGAGTTCTGTCCTAAATGCGGAACGAGGTTTTGATTGGGGCGAACCGGTAGGGAGAGAGATTTTATGAAAATGGAGGTTGTTTGGGAATGAAAAAAAGATATCTTGGGTGGATTCTGTTTTTACTAACTATAATCGTAATGAGTGTAACCCCCATAAACGTATCTGCTGAAGACGGTGTGTTTGTTCCGACTGTTAAGGAAGATATCTATGTCTATGATGCGGTCGATATGATAAGCGCAGATGATGAAGACGAGATCAACCGTATCCTGGATGAGCTGGAAGAGAAGACCTCTGCGGAAGTTGCAGTAATATCTTACGACGATTCAGACCTTACCCTGGAGGAATATGCCAATAAGCTTTTCAATATGCTGGGCATAGGAAAAGCGGAAGAGAATAACGGTATTCTTCTATTGATGCAAAAAGAGGGAAATCACGTGAGGCTTGAAATCGGAAGTGGAATTGATGATGTTTTCACTGATGATGTCGCAGGAGATATACTCGATAACTATTATGTGCCATACAGGGATGAAAGCACATCCGAGGCGGCGCTGGAGACTGCAAAGGCAGTAGCAGCCAATATGTATTCGTATTATGAATTGGAAAGCGAACTGACCGGAGAATATGAACCTCTGATCTATGGGAATATAAGTGATGAGGAATTTGCCGAAGACGATAATGTATATGAAGTAGAGGAAACGACTGAATCAAATAAAATAGGTGGTATTATTCTGATTGTCATAGTTGGGTTTTTTGTATTATTCGTATTACCATCTATAATAGAGCATTTCGAAAAAAAGAAATGGGCGAAAGATCATGACGGAGACATGCATATCTGGGAGGCAAGGGAGAGGTTATACCATAGATCTTCCAGTGATTCATGCACCAACTTCTTTGATTCCGGTTCCTCTTTCGGAGGCGGAGACTCAGGAAGCTCCTTTGGTGGAGGAAGTTCCGACGGTGGCGGTGCCAGCAGATAATTACATGAAGGCTATAAGTAAGTAAAGGACTGAATTTAAAATGCCCGGATACATTTGGTTTGTATCCGGGTATTTCTCTTTTTTTCTATCGGGAAAGCTTGTATATGATTCCCTATTTTCCATCAGGAAAACTTGTAAAGGATTCCCTTTCCATCTCTGGAGCGCCATATTTTTCCTTTGCGTCGGCGAACGCCTTGATCATGAACGCCATATTTCTTGCGAGGTTTCGCATAGTCTGAAGGCCCTCAAGATCCTTCTTTACATCCTCTGCTGTAAAGCCATGAACCTGATTCCAATAAGTGCTTGAAGCCACAGGCATTCCGCTTATTGTGAAGTACTTATTTAGTACATCAAAAGTCGCAGTATTGCCGCCTCTTCTGGCGCTGACGACCGCTGCGCCAACTTTAAGATGCTTTGAAAAAGATGTGCTATAGAACAATCTGTCCATGAACGAGAGTATTGTTCCATTCGGAGAAGCATAGTAAACAGGGCTTCCAACCACCAGACCATCTGCCTCTTCAAGTTTTGGAGCAACCTCATTAACAAGGTCATTAACAACACATTTCCCATTTTGAGCGCAATATCCGCAGGCAACGCAGCCACGAATATCCTTATTTCCAACATGAATTATCTCTGTATCAATCCCTTCTTCCCGGAAAACTTTTACCATCTCATCAAGAGCAGTTGCTGTGCAGCCATTTGCCCTCGGACTGCCATTCAGTAACAATACCTTCGCCATAGAAGACCTCCTTTTTACAAACAAATTGCTAACAATATTATAACAAAAAAGTAAATATATTGAATTTTTAATAATAGTTATGGTGAATCGTGCAGTCGCCTGTGAGGTTACCTTTTCCGGTTGTGGATTGGGTATAGTGAATAGAAAGATGAAAGGAGCGGAAATATCATGATGAAGAATGATGCTAACGGTAAGGATATTAAGAACTTATGGCTCGCAGGAGTGATGGGGGTGGTTGTCGGTGATGCGCTGGGGTGTCCGGTGCAGTTTAGAACAAGGCAGGAGGTTAAGGCTGATCCGGTGAAGAAGATGATTGGCTATGGGACTTTTAATTTGCCGGCAGGGTCTTGGACGGATGACAGTAGTCTTACGCTTGCGCTCCTTAGCAGTATCGGCGACAGGAAAAGTGTAGATACAACCGATATCATGAATAGGTTTGTGGAATGGCTGGATGACGGTGAGTACACGCCTTTCGGAATGTCTTTTGATATAGGTCGTGGGACAATGATTGCCATTGAGAAATATAAGAGGACTCACGACGCCGTGACCTGCGGCGGAACGTCGGAACATGATAATGGGAATGGCTCTCTTATGAGAATACTGCCGACGTGTATATATGGATATGTCTCGGGATTGTCCGGTGAGGAGGCTGTAGACTTGATTCACCGCGTTTCCGCACTCACCCATGGGCACATGAGAAGCAAGATGGCTTGCGGGATTTATTACTTTTGCATGAAGTCGATTTTGGATGTGGAGGGACCTTTGAAGGAGCGGCTTCAGAGAGGTGTGACGGCTGCTTTTGATTTTTATGAGAAGAATTCTGATAAATACGGGGGTGCTACTGAAAAAACGGGAATGATGAGCTTGCATATTATGACAGAATCAGGGATATTGAGGCGTTTTCAGAGCTCCCTGAAAAGGATATCAAAAGCAGCGGCTATGTGGTGGATTCTCTTGAGGCAGCTATTTGGTGCCTTGCAACTACAGGCAGCTTCGAAGAGTGCGAGCTTAAGGCAGTGAACCTCGGTGAGGATACCGATACCATAGGCGCTATCGCAGGTGGACTTGCAGGTATTTTCTATGGTTATGACGCTATCCCTTCTGACTGGCTTGAGGTGATCCAGAGGCGGGAGTGGATCGAGGAGAGGTGTGACGTGGAGGCCAAATGAAGGCATTTTGTGAGGATATCTGTGATTTGAGGGAAAGGTTCAAAAACACAGATGACTATCACTGGAGAATCTGTGTTTTATGCAAAAAACAAAAAACACAGATGATTTATGAAGGACTATCTGTGTTTTGGAGGAAAATGAAAGAAACACAGAAGGACATGGCAGAAGGAGTCTGTGTTTTGGAGGAAAATGTAGGAAACACAGAAGGGCATGGCAGAAGGAGTCTGTGCTATGGAGAAAAATGTCGAAAGCACAGAAGACTATAGTGCCAGGGGTCTGTGTTATGGAAGAAAAAGTTAAAAACACAGATGGCAACCAATATATAGTCTGTGTTTTGGAAGAAAAAATAAAAAGCACAGATCTACATAATAGCAAGAGTCTGTGTAATAGAAGAAAATGCTGAAAACACAGAATTGTGTGAAGTGGCTGACGGAAATCTCGGGCTACTATTCACCGTGACGTCGTGAAGGCCGTGAATAAACTGATACCCAGATGATGGACTTCAACATGACAGTTGAAATACCCATTGTCTGGGTATTTTTTTATTGGAGGCTTTGCTATGAGTATATT
>NZ_ATVV01000048.1:0-13241 GCF_000420905.1 Butyrivibrio sp. AD3002
AAGCAGAGCGAAGCCGCTAAGACATACATTATAGGGCATGACCCTGGATAGGAGCAAAAGCGGCACCCCACTATGGGTAGGCTGGACGAAGGAATTTAGGACACTCCTACGGGAGAAAGATCCTGTTAGACATGAGAGGTTAGCAGCCATAGGGAAGAATGGGACACAGATTCGCCTTCATAAAAAGGATGACGTTATCTTTCGTGCACCCTTCTGACTGGAAACACATATGCATTGTACCTGAAATGACATGGTTTTCGCCCATTATTTAATGCTTATCATTGTTTGTAACTTATTAACCAATTGCACATAGGGCTTAAATACTGGTTCTTTTGTGCAAAATATATAAGAAAGTATAGAGAGATTTATTTATGGATTCAGAAAAAATAAAAAAACTTGGCATAATGACGCTTGGTGTTTTCTTTATGGGCTTTTTCCTGTCCTTCTTGATTGAAGTAAATCTTGGAACCGATCCCTGCACCTTCATGAACCTTACTATTTCAAGTCGTCTTGGAATTTTATTCGGAACCTGGCAGGTACTGCTCAATTTGGTACTCTTCGTTTTTGTTGTACTGTTTGACCGTCACCAGATCGGTCCCGGCACCATCGCGAACATGGTATTCATCGGATACATTTCTGATTTTTGCAGATGGATATGGAAAAAGACCATCCCCGAATTTGTATTCCGGGAATGGCCCTACAGAGCTGTTGTATTTATAGTGGCACTACTGTGCTTTGTAATTGCGGCATCTCTTTATATGAATGCCGACATGGGCGTTGCCCCCTATGATGCGATACCGAATATCATCAGTGATCGCTTATTAAAGAGCGTCCCCTTCAAGTTTGTCCGCATCGGTTTCGACGGTACCGTTCTCCTCATCGGTTTCCTTCTCGGAGGCCGCATCGAGATCTGTACTGTTCTCATGGTCTTCCTGCTCGGTCCCACCATCAGTGCTGTCGGTGGTTTCCTGAACCGGAAGGTCTTCAACTTCTGATTTCTTATCATCATTCTTATCTTCCTGAAGTCTCTTATCAATGAGGTCTTCAGAAGTGATAAGCTTGATGTCCTCTGGAGTGGGATTTTCAAGCTTCGCGATTCTTCTGGCCTGGTTGGTCACGATTTCCTCGAAAAGGTTTCTAACCTCACGCGCATTAGCAAAATTCTCAAGCCTGGTGAGTTTTCTCTGACTGATCATCTCACGTATGTGCTTCTTGGCATCCTCTTCCACCTCGTATTCATACTTCTTGAGATTCATATTGAAGATTTCTTCAAGTTCATCCACAGAGTAATCCGGGAATTCAATATACTTGTTGAAGCGGGACTTAAGGCCGGGATTGGAGTTTATAAAGTTCTCCATCGGTTCTGTGTATCCTGCAACAATAACAACGAGATCATCTCTGTGATCCTCCATAGCCTTGAGGATCGTATCGATAGCCTCCTGACCGAAGGCATCATTTTCCTGGGAAAGCGCATAAGCTTCATCTATGAAAAGTACTCCGCCGAGAGCCTGATTGATCTTCTCCTGAGTCTTAAGAGCTGTCTGTCCGACATAACCTGCAACTAGACCGGAGCGGTCAACCTCGACGAGCTGTCCCTTGGAAAGAACACCAATCTGCTTGTAAATCCTGGAAATAATGCGGGCAACTGTTGTTTTACCTGTTCCGGGATTACCTGTAAATACCAGGTGAAGCGATACAGGTACGGACTTCATACCTTCGTCTCTTCGTAGCTTCTGAACCTTGGCAAAATCGGTAAGTTCCTTAACATCGTGCTTGATGGAGGAAAGACCTATCAGAGAATTCAGATCTTCCATCGGATCTGTCTCAGGTTCCTCTGGCTTTTGCTCCTGCTTAGGTGCTGCATCTCCTGTTGACACTGCTGTAGGTGCCGGAGGAACGGGCTTATTCTTGTTTTCGAAAAGTTTTCTCGCCTCTTCAAGTGCCTCGTTGGCATCCTGATAATGTTCGGTTTTTCTGCCTGCATTTCCGGATTCAGGCTTAGCGGGGCTGTTTTCCTCAGGGTACTTAGGACCTATGTTCTCTTCACCTTTTTTCAGATTTTCAAAGTCCCTGCTGACCTTCCTTCTTATGCTCTCTTCCTTCTTCGGATCGTCAAATACCGGCGGTTTTCCGTCTCCGCCTGATCCCGGGCCGAAGAAGTCGTTGTAAATATCTCCCATGAAATTGTCTGACATCGTAATGCTCCTTGTAACTTACTGATACCACTCCGATACGTCACATCTGTTTGCAACGCCGTAGCCTGTACCGTTTGATGTAAACTGCCATGCAAATTTATTGCCCTGGTCATATCCGCAATATCCGCGGTAATCTGCTACCCAGAGAGGGTACTGCAGTTGACTCATATCAAGTCTGTTATTGTACCACCAGGTTGATGAATAAACACCACCGGTGATGCCTCTTGCATAAAGCTGAGAAACCGTAGCCTTTACTGCGGCTGTTCTCTGAGCAACGCTCATATTATCCGACCTGCCGGAGCCTGTGCCACTGCTCTCAACATCGATAAATACAGGCATCGATGTATTAAGTCCGCTTATGGTATTGGCAATCCAGTTAGCTTCCTCCGCACCCTCTGCCTCATTTACAGCTGTGGTAAAGAAGTAGAAAGAGTAAGGAATTCCGTACTGCTGGCAGTTATAAACATTACTTCTGAACTTGGAATCCTCTACAAGAGCACCGCTGCCGTATCCGCGATAACCCACACGGATAATAACTCCGTCGCAGCTGTTCTTAAGCTGCTTCCAGTCATTAACGGTATTATGGCTTGAGATATCCACAAGCTTACCGGTGTTGTATGTGAGTGAACAGATGCTGCCATTATTATTGTTTTCCTTGGGTGCATCGGGATCGATAACCAAAACCTTGCAGCTTGCTGCCTTATTGTTGGAGCCTGCCCTGCAATAGATCTGGCAGTCGCCATATCCCTGCAAAGTAACAAGTCCTCTCTCATCAACCGTAGCAACATTTGTGTTTGTGCTTCCCCAGAGAATAGGTACATTCGAATACTTCGAAGGTTTTACCTTTGCAGTAAGCTGGAAGGTCTTTCCTTCATAGTTTCTGGTCTTAAACTTTTTACTCTTAAGATTCAGCTTAACGCTGCTAACTTTTACGTTTTTTGCGACGGTAAGGTGAAGAACGAATTTCACTCCATCCTTCTTATTGGTAACCGTGATGTCACACTTACCCTTCTTAAGAGTGGTTACAACACCCTTCGTAGTTACGGTTGCAACCTTTTTATTTGATGTTTTGTACTTGAACTGTGATTTGTTCTTGGAAGTCTTGATGATAGCTCCGTATCTGGTAGCTGCAATGGCAAATTTCATGCCCGGCATGACACGGACTTTCTCAGACTGAGCATTCTCCGCATCCCCGTCAGATACCTCGGCAAGCAGCGGATTGAAAACAGCTTCGGATTCATCCTGCTGTTCAATAGATATTTCTTTTGTATATATGCCCGAATAATTGATCTTCGCGGCACTAGCGTTCATAGCAGGTACTGCCGTAAATACAAGCGCTGCGGAAAGTATACCTGCAAAAATTCTCTTAGATAATTTCATACACTCCTCCATTTTGAAACAAAACTACATACCACATAAAATTATACCACAAAAAGCGGCTGCCTAGATAGACCCATCTAGGTAGCCGCATATATTCGGCAATATTTTGAAGCACACCGCAACTATTTATATTTTCCTGCTCTTGAGTTCAGGGTGCTCCTTGTAGAATTCCTCTTTATCCTTATACATGGCAAGATCTGCATTTCTCATGGCTAAACGGATGTCGTCACCTTTTGATGAAAAGTGGCTACCGATAGACATTGTAATCTCTGCAGGATAGGTTGTTTTTTCACGAAGCTTATCTATTTTCTCGTTAAATGCATCCTCTGTGGTATTTATGCTGATAATGGTAAACTCATCACCACCGGCTCTGTAAATCTCATCCGTATCAAAGACGGAGGATATTATAGATGCCGCAGACCACAGCATCTGGTCGCCTGCTTCGTGGCCATACTTATCGTTTATATACTTAAGACCATTCAGGTCAATAAAAATCACTCCGTAAGGCCTGAGCCTAAGTTCCATTTTTGATACAAAGGCATCTACCCTCATATTCATGGCATTTCTGTTGAAAACTCCGGTCAGTGAATCCATGTTGCTGAGTTCTCGCATCTTTTCCATAAGATTATGGTTTGCAAGCTCCGCAGCCAGGAAAAACGAAGTATGCTCAAGAAGTTCCTTAATCTCAATAGTTCTCGAAACATCAAAATTTATTACGTAAAGATATCCAATCGTGATCTTATTCTGGACAAGTGGAACAAAGCAGATGCTTTTTGCTCCATTATCTCTAAGCGAATGTGCCCATTCCGGATTTCTTTCCTCCAGGCTTTTCATGTCATCCTCATCGGTTATAATAACACAATTACTTTTCTCAATTGTCTTATCCCAGGTCTTAACAACCTCAGGCGGAATATTCTCAATCCTCTTCGCATGTTCTGCTTCGTCTACATCTTTTGTCTTACCACCGATATATTTAAGTCCATGGGTAAGCTCGTCTATACTGAGAACAGTCACGCTGTCCGCATCACATTTTTCATAAATCTCCCGGACAACCTCATCCACGGCCACCATGAAATTGTCCGAAGTACGGAAAGTGGCACAGCTTTTTATTACAGACGCTGCTGTGTCCATCGTAACATTGCCCATTCTCTCGGGATCCGCTTCCTTTGTGAGTTCATATGAAAAAATGCAATATCCGATATCGTCACGATCTGAGGCAAGCGGAATATAAACCTGATCCATCCACATTCCTATAGCCTTAGCCTCAACATAGGTATGGATCTGCTTATTGCGCAGTGCAGCCGATGATACAAAATGCTCGAACTTTCTTTCCTTGGGGAAAAGCTCGGTATAAATCATTCCGTCATAATAGGTGGGCGGCATAGATTTTTTATATTTTTCATTAGCCGCAACAATGCGCAGTTCACCCATCTCTCCGTCCGGGAGTCTCTCCACCGACAGGACGCAGGCTATTGTATTTAATGAATTAACTAATGCGGAAAAATCCATATCTTCACCCTTATATTTTGCTGAAATATCGCAGTGCCATGTGGATATTTGAATCCTATTTCCCACAATACTATTGTATAGGAGCAGCAGTGAAGTATGAATTATCTAAAACTTAAATTTCTGTAAAAGATTATAAAAAAGAAGCTGTGAAAAGGAATGCCTTCACACAGCCTCTATTCTTGTTTTAATTATTCTAGAATACCTGGATCTTAGAATTTTCCAGCCTTTGCAGCTTCCTCGATGGAAACGGCTGTAGAAACAGTCATACCAACCATCGGGTTGTTACCAGCGCCGATAAGACCCATCATCTCAACGTGTGCGGGAACGGAAGAAGAACCTGCAAACTGAGCGTCAGAGTGCATACGACCCATAGTATCTGTCATACCGTAGGAAGCAGGACCTGCTGCCATGTTATCGGGATGAAGTGTACGTCCGGTACCACCACCTGAAGCAACTGAGAAGTACTTCTTACCAGCCTCAGTACGCTCCTTCTTGTAAGTACCTGCAACGGGATGCTGGAATCTTGTAGGATTGGTTGAGTTACCTGTGATAGATACGTCAACGTTCTCCTTCCACATGATAGCAACACCTTCCTGTACATCGTTAGCGCCGTAGCAGTTAACCTTTGCACGAGGTGAATTTGCATCCTTTGAATAGCACTTTCTGAAGACTTCCTCTACCTCACCTGTGAAGTAGTTGTACTTTGTCTCTACATATGTAAAGCCGTTGATACGGGAAATGATCTGTGCAGCGTCTTTTCCAAGACCGTTAAGGATAACGCGAAGAGGCTTTGTACGAACCTTGTTAGCCTTCTCTGCGATACCGATAGCACCCTCAGCAGCTGCGAATGACTCGTGACCTGCAAGGAATGCGAAGCACTCTGTATCCTCTTCAAGAAGCATCTTACCAAGGTTACCGTGGCCAAGACCAACCTTACGACGATCAGCAACAGAGCCGGGGATGCAGAAAGCCTGAAGGCCGATACCGATTGCTGCAGCAGCATCAGCAGCCTTGCGGCAGTTCTTCTTGATTGCGATAGCAGCACCTACTGTGTAAGCCCACTTAGCGTTCTCAAAGCAGATCGGCTGAATGCCTTCGATGAGGCTGTAAACATCAATGCCTGCTGCCATTGTAATATCTTTACATTCTTCAATAGAAGAGATGCCATACTCCTTAAGGCAAGCCAGGATCTGGGGCTCTCTTCTTTCATATGATTCAAATAAAGCCATTATTTTTTCCTCCTTACCTTTATCACTGTTTTCTGGGATCGATGAATCTTGCAGCGTCTGCTACACGACCATACTGACCCTTAGCCTTCTCAATAGCTGTGTTTGCATCGTCACCAGCCTTGATGAAGTCCATCATCTTTCCAAAGTTAACATACTTGTAACCAATGATCTCGTCGTTCTCATCAAGAGCAAGGTCTGTGATGTAACCATCTGTAAGCTCAAGATAACGAGGTCCCTTGTCAAGTGTACCATATGTAGTACCTACCATTGAACGTGATCCCTTACCAAGATCCTCAAGGCCGGCACCAATCTGAAGTCCATCCTCTGAGAATGCAGACTGTGTTCTACCATAAACAATCTGAAGGAACAGCTCTCTCATAGCTGTGTTGATAGCGTCACATACAAGGTCTGTATTGAGCGCTTCAAGAACTGTAAGACCGGGAAGAATTTCAGCTGCCATAGCTGCTGAGTGAGTCATACCGGAACATCCGATAGTCTCTACAAGTGCCTCCTGGATGACACCTTCCTTAACATTAAGGGAAAGCTTACAGCCACCCTGCTGAGGAGCACACCAGCCAATACCATGTGTATAACCGGAAATGTCCTTAATCTCTTTGGACTGAACCCATTTTGCTTCTTCAGGAATGGGAGCAGCACCATGATGTACCCCTTGTGTTACGGGACACATATTTTTTACCTCTGTTGAGTAAATCATAAGTACCTCCTTATTGTTAGTGTTTACTATAGTATGATAAATTTTTATCGTTTACTACGCACTACATTTGGATTCTACTAAAAAATGCAGATTATATCAAGGTTTTATGAGTGTTTATGTTATTAAATAATAATAAACACTTATTGATACCTATCGTAAACGACTTTACCGTCCTTAAACTCCCAAATTCTTGTTCCGTTGGCATAAACAATGTATGTGCAGCTTGATTTCTTGATGCCGACTTTCTTAGCCTTTTTCTTGAATGTCTTTGAAACCTTCTTTACTGAATCTCTGGCCTGTCCTATTTCCTTAGGCTGCATTTTTGCTGAAATATCAAACATCCATGCATCCAAGGGCATATCCAGCTTAATTGTGAAGTTGTATTTGCTGCCCTCTTTTTTATATGTAACCTTGAGGTTACCGGTTATACCCTTGCACTTGTTTCCACCCTTGTTGATCTCTTTGCAAAGCTTCTTCGCAGCCTTGTCCTTGTTTGCTGCGCTTGCTGTCATTCCTACTGCGCCAAATACCATCATGAACGCAAGCATAAGTGACAAAACTTTTACTACTACTTTTTTCATACTCTTTCTCTCCTTTTTTGTATAGTTCCCCTCATGTGTTTTGTCCGGGCAGATTGCCCACTTGTCTATGATAGCAGAAAATAGTTGGGCTGTGGGATTTTTATTGAAACTATTCTTGCCTATAGATGAAATCATCCGTAAAATACGGTAGAAGGAAACAATTAAACGAGTAAAGCGAAAGTAAAGAAAATTCATAAGAATTCATATGACTATAACAAAGGAAACGAGAAATGAAAATATTTATTTTAAGACACGGAACAACTGCATGGAATAATAAGAGGCTCATTCAGGGGCAGACTGATATCCCGTTGGATGAGCTCGGAAAGCTTATGGCGAAAGAGACAGGAAAAGGCTTAAAAGCAGCCGGAATCTCTTTTGATAAGGTATATTCAAGTCCTCTTTCCAGATCATATGAGACGGCGGAAATTGTTCTCGAGGAACTATATTCAGGAAAGAATAATAATCCATTCAAGATTACTACTGATGGTCGCCTAAAGGAGCTTCATTTTGGTTTCATGGATGGCGGAAGTGTTTTTGAGATGACAGAGGATGAACACTGTCCCTTCAGATATTTCAAGACAGCGCCGGATTTGTATGAGAAGGAACTTCTCGCACTAAGGAACAGTGAGCCATCAAGCTCTGAGGACTTGCCAGATCAGGAGAATGTTCCTGCCACCAAGACCTTATCTGATGGTGATAGCAAATCCCCTACCCCTGAACTGCTTAGTGAGCTCTGCCTTCGTGCGAAGGATTTCATGATAAATGTTATAGAGCCGCTTGCAAGCTCCGGCACAGATGATAGCAGCGATTCGGCTTTCGAAAGTAATTCTGCCGCTCATGATAGTACTGTTCTCATAAGCGCTCACGGGGCACTTAGTAAGGCAATACTCATGTATGTCCGCGGTGAATCCGATCTTGCAAAATTCTGGGGCGACGGCCTTCTCCCCAACTGCGGAATTGCTATTGTCGAGCTGATTATTGACGCCGGGAAACCAGTCTACAAAATTCTGAATTCTTCTGTAGTCTACTATGACGAAAGCATTCAGGATAAGGCTCCGAAACTTTTATAAGCTTTTCGCAAATACATCTTTTCATTTTATTTGTTACTCTTTTTTAGTGCTTTTTCTTATAAAAAGAAGCCATTTTTTCGCAATCCATAATAAATAATAAGTTTGTTACTCCTTTTTCATAATAAACAGAGTAACAAACTTTCTTTTTCCCCTTAATTGCGAAAATATTGCTTTTCACAATCTCCAAATAAGACTAAAAAGAGTAACAAACTAAATAAAATATGTAAATTGCGAAAAGGCAGAAAGTTGAATTACTTTCCGCCTTCATTTTTCTACATGAATAAAATTTGTTCTAATCAGCTTCAAGTACAAATTACGTACTTAATACTTGATCTCGAAGGTTCGCTCATCTTCTTCAACAGGAATTGTCGCCATGGTCATGTCCATCACATCAATGTAGGTGCCGGATTTGACGGCGGCGATCCACTGCTGAATCTCTTCCATTGTGCCCTGGGCTTCTGCCGTAACCGAGCCGTCCCACTCATTCTTCACCCAGCCGGTCAGGCCGTACATATTGGCTGTATGAAAAGCAGTATAGCGGAAACCCACTCCCTGCACATATCCTTTGAACTTTACATGAACTCGAACCTTAATCATATTTTCCCTTTAATAAATCCTGTAATTACCCGACAGCGCCAGAAGTGCAAACATATACAGGCAGTTGTCGTAGTATCTGCGCTCGCCCTTTCGAAGCGGCTGATTCCAGAACCATTCCACCCATTTACGCGCGGTCTCAAAGTCGGCACCCGCTTTGTCGTTATCGCTGCCGTCCGCTTTTGCCCCCGGGTTATCAATCGCAAGTGCACCCTGCGCAATTGTTGCAAGCAGTCCAAGCGGATGAAGCACAGGTCTCTCGAGAGGTGTCCCGTCTACCTTATAGGCACATCTGACAGCCTCAAGATCTGTTCCGAAAAATTTCATCATCTTAAGCGGAACTCCCAGCTGGCCGCAGTCCTCACCGAACCAGATCGCATCAAGGCCGATATTCGCAGCAGTTCTGTAGGCATCGCTGAAGAAGTCACCAAACTGTCCCCAGGGGAGCTGCTTATCCATGGGTGTTCCGTCAAAATTGCCATACTCAGGGCTAAGTCCGGTGTCCTTGTGACAAGCCTTTACAAGATATTCCCTGCTGACCTTAGCAGCTCTTGCAAAAAATTCTCTGTCCTCCTCGTTTGCCCAGAGCGCAAAGAGCTCATAGAAATGAGGCAGATGATAAGAAGGGTCAGTGTGCGGGCATCCGGGTACAAACAGGATCTGTCCGTTTTCCCTGTTCCACATGGGTGCTCCGGGCCTGCCGTTTTCACCCTTATGAAGGCATGCGCTCAGTATGTTCCTGGCCTCCCGACTGTAGTTGAAAATCCCCTCGCCATCGCCCCATCTGTGAGAAGCGAAAAACAGCGCCATCGCATAGAATTCCTCTCCGTCAGGAGCCGGACCATAGGCGTTCTTTTTGCCGTCTGTCTGACATGACCAGGCAAAATAACCTTCGTTTTCACCCTCGTCCATGTACATGTAGGTCTTGGACCACTTCCATATTCGGTCAAACTCTTCCTTCATGTCAAGCTGAACGCACATCATCATTCCGTAGGACATACCCTCGGTTCTGGCATCATTGTTGCCGGTGTCGGTGAGGTATCCCATATCCTCCCCGGCTTCGTGGTAGATTCTCTCATTATCATCATAGAAAAAAGTCTGAACCGACTCTTTGATCTTAGCGCTTATTTCTTCATCGGATTTCCCGATTTCTCTGAAAAGATTTCTGTATTCGCCTGTCTTAAATGCTCCCATTTTCCGACTCCTCACTTAAAAAAAATTCAGGATGATATCTTGATTATAATGGCTGTCATAAAGTAATTTCTACTGTTATATTCTCATGACAGTTTTTCCATGTCTTACTTAAAGTTGCTTTTTTATATGTGGTTGTTGCGGTTCGGAGTCTTTATTGCAATCAGAACGTTTGTTTGGTAGAATGTATTTGAATTACGGAATTAGTTTCAAATTAAGCACTTTTTGCTACATAAATCTTATCAAAAAGGAACCAGCATGACAGATATTCTTGAGAATTTAAATAAAGCGCAGAAGGAAGCGGTCACCACGACGGAAGGGTACGTCCGCGTCATCGCCGGCGCGGGAAGCGGCAAGACGAGAGCCTTGTCGCACCGCTTTGCATACCTTGTAAACGGACTTGGTATTATGCCGGGTCATATTCTTTGCGTGACTTTTACCAATAAATCCGCGAACGAAATGCGGCAGCGCATCCACAATCTCACAGGTGATAACGACACCGGATACATCAACACTTTTCATGGATTCTGCGTATCTGTGCTTCAGGAGGATTCGCACGCGGTCTCCTATCCCAAGAGCTTCCTTGTGCTGGATAATTCCGACATCGACGAGATGCTGAAGATCATCTACGAGGAGCGCGGGCTTTCGCTTCGCGACATGACTTTCAGCGCCGCCAGAGACATGTTTGAGATTCGCAAGATTTTCAAGGAACCCGAGTACTACCTCGATATGATCACCATGTCACTGGATACTCTTAAGGAAAAATACGACAAGGCCACCGAAGTATCCGACATCCTCTTCTACGGCTACCTTTACCAGGAGAAGAAATGCTTCGGGCTTGATTACAACGATCTGATCAAGTTCTCTCTCTACATCTTTTCACAGAACGAAGACATCAAGCTGAAGTGGCAAAAAAGGCTCGAGTACATAATGATCGATGAGTTTCAGGATATCGACAGCCTCCAGTACGAGCTGATGGAGGCGCTTTCGGGCTACCATAAGAACCTTTTCATCGTGGGCGATCCCGACCAGACCATCTACACCTGGCGCGGCGCAAATGTGAAATACCTGTTGGATTTTGATAAAAATTTCCCGAACGTCACGACCATCATGATGAATGACAATTACAGATCAACGCCCCAGATCCTTTCAGCCGTTAACTCTCTTATTGATAAAAACACGCAGCGAATAAAGAAGGATCTATGTTCCACGCTTCCCGCCGGTGAGAGTGTTCTTTGCCATTTTGCACCGAATACCGCGGACGAAGCCGACTGGATTACAGGCGAGATTCTGACTCTTAAGGGGATGGGCATCCCTTATAAGGATATGACTGTCCTGTACCGAGCTCACTATGTAACCCGCACTATTGAGGAGGGACTACTTCGTGAGAAGATTCCCTACACAATTTATTCAGGTGTCCAATTTTTTGGACGCATGGAGATCAAGGACGCACTATGTTATCTTCGCATGATTGTATACCGCGATGATATTTCCTTCAGGCGAATTGCGAATGTTCCCAAGAGGAATCTTGGTAAAAAGAGGATGCGTTTTCTTGAGGAATATGCCAATGCAAATAACTGCACACTTTACAAAGCGCTGGGTGATAATTTGGACAATGAAATAATGCGCGGAACAAAAGCAGCTTCATTCCTTAATCTGATAGAAAAATGGAGTGACTGCTACGAGGGGCTTCCGGCTTCTGAGGTTCTCGCCAAAATTCTGAACGGGAGCGGCTACGAAGAGATGCTACGAACCGAGGGCGCCCAGGATAGACTTGATAATCTGGCGGAATTAAAGCAGTCAGTATTTGAATATGAGACCACCTGCGGTGAGGAAGTCGGACTTGAGGACTACCTTAAACATGTCGCACTTTTCACCAATGCCGATTCAGATGCCGGAAAAGAGGACAATGTAAAACTTATGACGGTTCACGCCGCAAAAGGCTTAGAGTTCCCTTATGTATTTTTGTGCGGAATGAATGAGGGAATTTTCCCTTCAAGAAAAATCCGTACCCTTGAGGGTATGGAAGAAGAAAGACGTCTCGCCTTCGTTGCCATGACGAGAGCTCAGAAAAGGCTATTCATATCGGAAGCAGGCGGAATGAATTTCGAGGGACTGCCACGATACCCTTCGAGATTTATTCTTGATATAGACAGCAGCCTTCTCGAGTTCACAGAGAAGCCCGACGAAGGCATGATAAAGGCTGTCCGAAAATTTATCGACAATGATTCCAGGCATTTAAAAGGTGCTGAAAAGCTGAACCTCTTAGAGCCGGGTCAGCGTGTTAAGCATGCAATCCTCGGCGACGGAACAATACTTGAACTCAACACAGCTGATGGATGCTATCTGATTCAGTTTGATGAGATGGAGACACCGAGGCAGATATCATTTAAGGTAAAGCTGACCACAGTTTAATAAAATACATGTGCCGCCAGACGCACAATCAGAACCACCGGCTTAGCCGGTGGTTTGTTCTGGCCCTATAAGGGCCTGTTGCCGGCACTGAGTCTAAAGACTCGCCGAATGGTTCGCCAGCCGCAACATCATTTTCCTACAGAGCCCCCTGGGCTCATTTTTATTTGTTTTGCTTTACCGGCTCACCCGTGAACGGGTCAATATACTCTTTTAGTGTCATTTGGTCGTACTCTAAATCCTCTTTTAACTGATTCTTTATGTACTCCTCGATTTTCTTTGCATTCTTACCTACAGTATCTACGTAATAGCCTCTGCACCAGAAATGTCTATTGCCGTACTTATACTTGAGATTTGCATGCCTC
>NZ_ATVV01000049.1:0-13100 GCF_000420905.1 Butyrivibrio sp. AD3002
TCAAGATTCAATTTGCTGCTGTCATGTATCTCGCAGCCTTCCTTCGCATAGTTTAAAAGCTGCGGGTTCACAAGTGATCCGGCATAAATAATTACGTCGGCTTCCTCTATAAGTTTTTTACCCCGAAGGGTTATAAGATCCGGTGCTCCCGGGCCTGCGCCTACAAAATGAACCATGTTACCTCCAAGTGGTTGTATGAATCCCCTCATCCGGCACTTCGTGCCACCTGTCTTCGCTCCGCTTCGGTCCGCGCTGAACCGACGGTCTACGTTCCACTCCGGTCGTTGCTAAGCACTCGTCCCCCGGACGAGTAGCAACCCCGGACGTCGAGCGCCCCCAGGGGGAAGGCATTATATATTCCCAAAGGGGAAGGCATATATTAAATCTTTAAAATTATCTGTTTGGACAAGCTCCGTGTTTTCGTTTGAAAAGACGATCACCTCAACCTGGATTCTGTTATCAGCCCAGGCTTCCATGTTCTCTTTTATTCTTCCAGCCATCTCGGGAAATACTTTGTCTGCTATACCGGCCTGAGTAATGATCCTTACTGCTTCATCGGTCATGACACACTCTGAAAGTTCTTTATCGAGGTTCATGTATTTCCTTGAAATATCAGCAAGTATCTCCATCCTGTGGTCGCCGTACTTTGAATGAGTATTTTTTATTCCTCCTGCGACCTTTACAAGTTTACCGATATGGCCTGCAAATATAAGCTTTTCAAAGCCTTCATCAAGAGCAATGCGAACTGTATCATAAACAAAGTTGGAACTCATTACGGGAAGAGACTTATCAATTCCGTACTTTTCTTCAAGAAACGAAAGTCCGTAATTTCCCGGAGCTGCAAGCAATATAGGATATCCTTCTGCTTTTCTTACCCTTGTTTCAACCTTGATGGTTTCTATAATTGCATCATCACTCATAGGCTCCACTATTCCCGTGGTGCCAAGAATTGATATTCCGCCGGTTATTCCCAGCTTAGGATTGAAGGTTTTCTGAGCGAGCTCAGCACCTTTAGGAACCCTTATTATTACAGATAGTCCTGTATCTTTAAGTCCGTATTCTTCCAGGGTACTTTCCAGATTTTCTCTAATCATTTTCCTTGGTACGGAATTTATTGCAGCCTCGCCGATTTTTTGATCAAGCCCCGGTTTTGTAACTCTTCCTACTCCTTCGCCGCCGTCGATAGTTATTCCTGCTTCGCCTGTAAGAGTCACTTTTGAATAAATAAGCGCTCCCGTTGTAACATCAGGGTCATCTCCGCCATCCTTTACAACGGCGCAGGATACGCTTTTTTCAGATCTTTCTATATCAAGTATTTCTGCGGTATAGACCGGGCCCTTGGGTGTCCTTATACTTACATTATTTATTTCTTTGTTTGTGAGAAGCATAATGAGGGCTGCCTTAGAGGCCGCGGCAGCGCAGCTTCCGGTGGTGAATCCGCATCTTAAATTTTTTCCGGCTTTTTCAATATATAGGTCAGGCATGGTCCCCTCATCCGGCACTTCGTGCCACCTTGTTTTTCCCCTCATCCGGCACTTCGTGCCACCTTGTCTACGCTCCGCTTCGGTCCGCGCTGAACCGACGTCCCCCGGACGTCGAGCGCCCCCAAGGGAAAGGCTGTAACTATTCTTTGCCTTCCCCCTCTGGGGGAAGGTGGCGCGTAGCGCCGGATGAGAGAAAGGCTTTAATTTATGTTATATAAGATAGAGTTGCAGATTGCGGCGGCGACGCCACTGCCTCCCTTCCTTCCTCTGTTAACAATAAATGGAACATTAGAGTTTATAATAAGTTCCTTGGCTTCAACAACATTAACAAAGCCTACCGGAACGCCTATTATCAGTTCCGGTCTGAAATTTGCTGTTTCATCATTCATGAGCTCCCACAGCTTAACAAGGGCCGTTGGAGCGTTGCCAATCGCAAATATCAAAGGCGCGTCTATCTTCGCTGCCTTTTCCATACTTACATAGGCTCTGGTAACCTGTCTTTGTTTTGCTTCAATAGCCACCTCTTCGTCAGCCATAAAGCAGTGAACTTCACCGCCATATTTTGCAAGAGTCTTCTTGCTTATTCCGGACAGCGCCATGTTTGTATCAGTGACAATATGCGCACCTCTCCTTATGGCGTCCTTTGCCTTTTCAATAACATTATCAGAAAACATTAGGGTATCGGCATACTCAAAATCTGCGGTAGTATGAATCACCCTAATTATCGTAGGTTCTAACTCCTCCGGAAGAGTTCTTCCCGCTTCTTCAAGTTCACTTTTTATTATTCTGAAACTCTCCTTCTCAATGTCGGAAGGAAGTATATGTTTTATATTCATTATCTGTTTGTCCCGATTGCATTATATATAAGCTTCCAGTCAAGGCTTTCTTTCAAAACATCGGCAAGCCTGTTTAGTTCCCTATTCTGTCTGACATCAGCGGGTTCAATATTTGGAACTTTAGAAGTAATTCCTTTTTTCTCATATAGAATCTCAAGTATTTTTTCGCTAAATTCAGGAGTATCGAAAATACCGTGGATGTAGGTTCCAAGCGCATTTTTTCCTGTAATTACCGGAGTATTCTCATCTATTACAGGGCTGTTTTCATCTGCGTAATTCGAGGCAGAAGCATCCATAAAGCTTTCACCCATGTGAATCTCATATCCGGAAATATCTGTTCCTGAAAGTCTTTCAAATATTCCGCTTAGTTTTCCTATTTTAGATTTAGTCTGCCTTAAAGTTTTGTCTTTTTTGAATTCAGTGAAAATCGGAAGAAGTCCAAGTCCTTCCTCATCGCCTCCTCCTTCTTCACCTGAGATGTCCCTGACGCATTTTCCAAGCATCTGAAATCCACCGCAAATTCCGATTATCGGAGCGCCATCGTTATGCTTTTCAATAATCTTATTTGCAAGGCCTGACTCTTTTAACCATCTAAGATCAGCCAATGTATTTTTCGTTCCGGGTATGATCACAAGGTCACAGTCATCAATATCCTCCGGAGAATTTGCATATATAAGACTTACTTCCGGCAGGCCTTCAAACACTGAGAAATCTGTGTAATTACTTATAAAAGGAAGCCTTATCACGCAGATACATATCTTGCTCTCATCATCACTCTTTCTTTTCGAGATTTTAAGTCTCTCCGAGACGCTGTCTTCCTCATCTAGATCAAGCGGGACAAACGGAACTATTCCTGCAAACGGAATGTCGCAGTATTTAGAAAACATGGTTAGCCCCGGCTCCAATAGTGAAACATCACCTCTGAATTTGTTTATTATCAGCCCTTTAATTCTGCTCTGTTCCTCGGGTGGCATAAGCTGCACTGTTCCAAGGAGCTGGGCAAAAACGCCACCGGGATCAATATTTCCTGCAAGCAAAACCGGGGCATCAAGAATCTGGGCAAGTCCCATATTAACAATGTCGTTTTCTCTTAGATTTATCTCAACAGGACTTCCCGCTCCTTCAATAACTATTATGTCATTTTCAGAGGATAGTTTCTCGTATGCCGCCTTTATATCAGGAATAAACTGTGTTTTTTTTCGGAAATACTCTGCCGCCTTCATGTTTCCATAGGGAACTCCGTTCACAATTATCTGAGAGGTTGTATCCCCCATGGGTTTAAGTAATATGGGATTCATATCCGCAGAAGGACTCTTGCAAGACGCAGCAGCCTGAAGAGCCTGGGCTCTTCCTATTTCCTTACCGTCAATCGTAACGAAGGAATTAAGGGCCATATTCTGTGATTTAAAAGGCGCAACACTAAAGCCGTCCTGATATAAAACTCTCAGGATTCCTGCTGTAAGTATGCTTTTTCCTGCTCCGGACATTGTGCCCTGGATCATTAGGTTCTTGGCCATGCTACCCCTCGTTTAGTTAAGTTTATGGAAGAATTCCGTGTCGGTTTCTTGATTCGTTATAATTTTATTTAAGTTGTCGATTATAGTGCCGGTTTTGTCGGCATATTGGTACAAGGATTTATCTGTGTAGAATACAGTTCCATCATTAAAAGCTTTGAAACTTGCAAAGGTTGGATCTGTATCCATGAGGCTTTGCAGTGACTGCGGAACCTCTTCTATGGAGGTGTTATAAATAAGAATGTCAGCGTTTTCAGCATAAGCATAAAAGCTTTCAGTACTTATTGTTACCTGGGAATTTGCCTTTTCGTCATCCTCACTGCTTGGCGATAGATACTTTCCTCCGGCTATCTCTACCATTTTTGAAAAATAGTCATTCTTTTTCCTTGTGACAATCTGATGGTTGGAATTAACCGAAAAGATTACCACCGTTTTTTCGGTGTTCTCAAATTCGTTTAAGGCCTCTACAAGTTTTTTCTGCTCTTCAAAAGCATCCAATGCTTCCTTCTCTTTTCCCGCGATGAGTCCGTAAACCTTCACCCACTCGCACCGTCCGAGAGGATCATTCTCATAGCTCGACCTGTCTATGAAAACCGGTATACCAAGCTGTTCTATCTTCTCCTGAGCCTTCGGAACATGAAGTATCATTGTGTTTTCAATAGCAAGATTGATGTCATCAGCTACCATTCGTTCATAATCCGGTGCGCTGTATTTGCCACCATAGATAAGAGTTCCTTCATCCATGGCTTTTCTGGCGGATTCAATGTACCAGTCATCCTTATCTATTCCTGAAAGGTAAATGTCCTGCACAGAAGAAATTGCGTCAAACTGGCACATAACTCCTGAAGCTGCAAGATATATTCTGTCCATAGGTTTTTTTAAGATAATTACATCATCACCTACATTCTCAGAATAATCCTTATCCTCCGGAACTATAAGATAGTTTCTGCCATCATCGACACTTATTACAGCGAAGTCATCACTGTATCTGTGAATTGCAAAATTCTTCGCATAGCTGTTTTCATCAGTAGATATGTAATCCGGTCCGTTCAATTCAGGAGCCTTACTGATATTATTGCCACCAACGCTCCCGTTTGATGCTTCGATTTCGTTCTTCCCATCTGAAGCATCATCTAATGACTCATTCTGCTTCGTAATAGAGAATCTGATTACATAATCAATAAGATGAGGCTTGCTCATTGCCACGGTATCTGCCTGAATCTGCATGTCCTTTTCAAGAACCACGGGAATTATAAACTCAGAATTCCCTTCAGTATTAACCGGATAATAAGTATTGCCATTCACTATCATGTAATCATAATTGCTACTGCTCCAGGTGATATCCGCGGTCGCTTTTCCTCCGTTAACAGTAATCCGGCACGGACTTTCAATATGAGCCTTTCCGCTGCCTCCCGATAAAGTAACGGATGCGGTATATTCCCCATCGGAAATACTACCGCATCCTGCCATAATTACCGCGATCAGCAGGAACAGCATTGTATATTTAACTAATGAAATAAATTCCCGCTGCTTTTTCATAAAAGATTATTTAATCACCGCTCCTGTATGCTCGACGTAAATGCTCTGAACATCTGCAATACCGCCAAGTCCTGCAATCTGACAATCAATGCTCTCAAAAGAGCCGTCTGCTTCGAAGCCGCTCTTCCATGAATCCTCGTCATCACCTGCCATGTCATTATTTGCATGATCACCTGCAACAACCATAAGAGGACGAAGAATTACCTTCTTGTAACCATTTTCCTTAACCTTATTAATAACTTCTGTTAATGCAGTCTCTTCAGGCTCACCTTCAACAGTTCCAATGAACACATTCTCATAGCCAAGTTTATCCATCTGTGTCTGCATCTGGCTATATGTAACCTTAGCTGTATGTGATGTACCGTGTCCCATAAATACAAAGGCTGTGCCATCTTCTTTTGCTGCATCAAGGCTGTCAAAGCCGGCTGTCTTCACAGCTTCTGAAGTAATAGCCTTAGCTACGGCTTCTTTATCTTCATTTATCTCGGTTGCATCTTTTCCTACTTCACCAAGAAGAGGCTCCGCTATAGCAACCGTTTCGAATTTATCCTTATAGGATTCAACCACCTCGGTGAGCTCATCATACTCTGCGCCATGCATAAGATGTGTGGGCTGTACTACGAGATTTTTAACTCCGTTGTCCACTGCTCTCTGCATAGCCTGTTCCATGTTATCGATCTTTTCGCCGTCTCTTGCGTTAACGTGGTTGATGATGATCTGTGCTGTGAAGGCACGTCTTACTGACCAGTCGGGATATGCCTTTGCCAGTGCTTTTTCTATACCACCGATGTCCTCAGCTCTGCTGTCATTGAAGGAGGTTCCGAAGCTGACAACTAACAGCTCATTCTCGCCGATATCATCACCATTGAGCGGATCGTCCTTGGAAGCATCGCCTGTATCTCTTCCGAAGTAATCGGGATCAGCGTCTTCACCCTCTACCATTTCCTTCTGCTCATCAGTAAGGGCATCCCACGCTTTCTTAGCTTCCTCGCAAAGAGAGTCTGTCTCCTCACTCCAAGTCTGTACATATATTGAATCAATAAGCTCTGCTACTTTGTCTGCCGCCACTTTGTCGTCTCCTGCTTCTGCATCTTCACTCTGAACATCAGATACTGTTACCTCATGATCATACCACTTACCCTTTGTTCCAATGAGTGCAAGCTGGAAGGGCTCATCAATTGCAGGAACGGGTACGTCAAAACCGTAAACCTCTTCTGTTGTTCCATCTTCGTAGGTAACGCTGTCTGTTGTGGGCTCAAGAAGAACTGCTCCATCCTTTTGTGCATCCTCAGCTGTTCCGGGGAACAGATTAACAATGTTCTGAGAAGGAAGTGTGATATGAATTGTCATCTCACCGTTTTCTACCTTGAGTGTCCCTCTATCATCAAGTGCTTCATTAATATGGAACATAGAACCGTCCGTTGTAAACTTAGCGCTGTAAGTTCCATCTTCAAGAGCACTGTCAGAAGACTCTCCTACTTCCTCTTTTACTTCTTCAAGTGCTTCCTCTGCTGCTTCCTGCACTTCTTCAGCAGCTTCTGTAGCCGCTTCCTGTACTTCATCTGAAGCTTCTGCAGCTGCCTCATTTACAGCTTCCTCACCTGCACTTGCAACTTCGTTTACTGCTTCCTCCGTTTCCTTGGAATCGCAGCCTGCCATAGCAGATGCGACCATCATTGCAGCCATTATGACTGCGAGTGTTCTTTTTTTCATAATTGTTCTCCTTTACAATTAAAAAGTCCTCACCGAAGCGAGGACTAATTTGCGCACAAAATATAAGCAAATGCATTGCATTTACCTACAGGCTTCGTACGGTCAATTCCTCGTGACCTGATATGAAATAATATCGTTCATATCCTTGTACGACGACAGGCAGGTCTCCCGGCTGATTGATTCCACAGTTGTTATCCATTAACTGATAAGATTTTCGCTGCTGCGCTTTTTCTGCCTTCCCGGATCACTCCAGTGACATATTAGAAAAAGCTCTCAAAACACGGTGACGAGATCGTGCGGGATTCACACCCGCTTCCCTTTTCACTTGCGCAGCCTAACGCCCGCAAGCACCTTCCGTCTTATTCAATTTACATTCACATATAATAGCACACTTATATGATCTGCTCAAACACTAATACAATGGGGGACCTCCAAAAATTGTACCTGGTCCCCCGTTTATAATAAATCCCTCTATTCTGCTATTTTTATTTACTAGCTCTTACATCTTGTCACAGACTATCAGTTTTCCTTGAAGTAGCTGATTGTCTTTGTAAGATCATCTGCAAGAGACTGAAGCTGTTCAGCTGATTCATTAATAACCGTAAATGTAGCATTCAGTTCCTGCATGGAAGCATTGGTTTCCTGTGTTGATGCTGCATTTTCTTCTGATATAGCTGACAGATCCGCAATTATCTCAATCAGCTGATCCTTTGCAGAAGTAAGCTGCTTAGCAAGCTCTGCTATATTGTCAGCACTTGTTGATACATTAACCACGTTGGATGCCATTGTCTGCATGTTTTCCTTGGTTGTTTCAAGCTGCTCAGATTGTTGTCCGAAATTCTCATTCAGCTTCTGCATTACAAGAACGGATGCTTCTGAATCTGCAACCAGCTGATCAACAATCTTCTTGATCTCATCAGCGCTCTTACTGGACTGCTCAGCAAGCTGTCCAATCTCTGTTGCAACAACCGCGAAGCCTTTTCCTGCCTCACCTGCTCTTGCTGCTTCAATTGAAGCATTAAGCGAAAGAAGGTTGGTCTGTGAAGCAATACTTGTAATAGCTTCGGAGAAAGTAGATATTGATTTAGCCGATTCATTTGTGGAATCGATTGTCTCACCGATCTCCTTAACTGATGTCTGCACCTCTGAGCTTGATCTGATCAGATTGTCGAGAGCCTCCATCGCCTGGTCGCAGGCACCCTTCATCTCGGTTGCATAGCCATCAAGCTGCTCAACGTTATTTGCAATATTCTCAATATCGTTTCCGATATTCTGTGTATTGTTTGCTGCATTTTCAATGCTGTCTGCCTGGCTTACAGCACCCTTTGCAATCTCGTCAACCGCAGTACTTACAAGTCCTGAAGCTTCGGTTGCCTGTCCTGCTGAAGTAGAAAGCTCGCTTCCTTCACGTTTCAGCTCATTAGACATTTTTACTGTCGTTCTGATGACATCTCCAAGCTTAGTACTAAGTGTCTGCGCTCCATCAGCTAGAATACCAAGTTCATCCTTCCTGGCAATAGATTCCTTGTCAATATCAAGATTAATTTGTCCCTGTGAGAGTTTATCAAGTTCTGCCGCAATCCCCTGCATCTTTGCAGATATTTTGTTTGCAATAACAAATCCTGTAATTGCAAGAATTAATACTATAAGAATAGTAATGATAGAAAGAAGAAGTATTACATTTGTTATAGCAGATGTAATATCATCACTTTTTCTTCCGGAAAAGACCATACCGATAATAGAACCATCAGTATTTTTCATGGCTACGTAATAGCCCATGTATTTCTTGCCTTCTATTGTGAGGTTATCGGCATAGTAATCACTCCCACCTTTTAATGTAGTACTAATAACAGCATCCGATGCCTTCGTGCCTACAAGACGTTCATTGGTTCCGGATTTCAATATTGTCGTTATTACACGTGTATCACCATAGAAAATGGTATAGTCTATACCAGTCATTCCATGAAGTTCATCCATCAAATCCTGGTATTCATCAAATACCTCTGTCCCGCCTTTTGTCAAAACTTCATTATCATAGGCCCAGTCACCATCCCAGACACTGTTCATCTCACTTGCAAGATGCTTAGTAGTTGCCTTTAATTCTTCTTCTGCAAGTTTTTTATAAGCTTTATTTATCTCAAAACCACTGATAAGGTTCAGTATAATACCAATGCCTATAAATGAGCCAACAGCAATATAGATAAGCTTATATATTAATTTCTTTTTACGGGTAACGGGTGCTTGATTTACATTTGACATAGAAAAAATCCCCCTCTCCAGACAAACGAAAAACCGAAAGAAAATTCTCTTATTAAATCTTATAATAGCGTACAAATTTATACAATATTATGTAAGCCCATATTATGCGGTTTAATAATGTTTTAAGAATTTGAAAAGAAGTTTTTTATAATAAAATTGTCACACCATAATATATGGTTAAGTGATAACTAATGCAGTGATTACATTGATAATTGCATTTGTCTTGATTTCAAGGTATAACTAATCCCTATCTTTACCTTTATTCAAATCCAATATTTTAATTCAATGTAAAGACCTTGAAATCACCTGGCTACATATAATTCTCAGTCTTTTTATATTTTTTTAATGCAGAGTTGTTTGACGCCCTCCCCGACCCATTTTAAACTAACTCTTGATATTACTTTTACCAAATAACCTTATTTATTCTGAAATAGACTTAAAAAATCATACCTGGAGGGTAATTGAGTTATGTTAAAGAAACTTCTTTCAATTATGGCCAGCGCTACTATAGCGGTTTCAAGTGCTTTCTTTATCTTTCCAACTGCTATTACAGTAAAGGCTATTGTAACAGGTCCTCATATTAATGTAGCTGACAAAACATATTCCATTGCTGCAGGTTCGGATGCCACTAAACAACTATACGCATATAGTGATACTGCTGAAATAGATTCAAACCTAATTAGCGGCATTACATATACATGGACCAAAACTGATCCCCAAAATATAATTTCCGAAGTTTCAACCAATACATATCAGTATGGTTCTTTTCTATCAATAACTATGAGTAATATCATAACAGATCCTAACGCAACCGCTACCATAACTATTACCGGAACCTATAATACAAGTCAGACTATTACATCAGATGTCACTGTCGCTGTAAAACCCACTTACCATATCACATTTGATCCGAACAATATTAATTTTACTAAGGGAAAAGCTGAGACAAGAACAGTTACCACCACTTTCTCAGAAGATATGTCTGGTAAAAACGTCACTTATAAATGGAAAACCAACGATGTTGGAATAGGTCTAACCAATGACACAACTTCAGCTGTCACTATAACTTATCATGGATATACAGATAATAGAGACCGCGATGATGAAGGCATAGTATATTTTTCTGTCAAGGTAGACGGAAAAGATGTTGAGCTTATTAATGCCACTACCGGAAGTGTGATTGAAGAAGGCTTTTATTATAATGTGTTACCTGATGATAGTTCCAATGAAAAACCTTCTACCCCTACTGATCCAGGTAATTCCGACACAAGTAACCCGCCTTCAGATTCTGGCAATTCAGGCAATTCCGAACAATCAGAAACTGATGGCATCCAATCGGGACAGACATCAACCCTGACATCAGGCACTACTGTAACAGGAAATCCAGACGGAGTAAGTGTTACTGTTACCAAAACTGCTAATAAAAAATCCGTTAAAATTGTTTCTACTGTAACTGTTAATAGAAAGCAATACAAGGTTACAAAGCTTTCTGCGGGTGCCATTTCCGGAAAAAAAGTTAAGAATGCCACAATTATTGCGGCAAATCTTACGTCTGTAAGTCCCAAAGCATTTAAAGGTGCAAAAAAGCTGCAAAAAGTCGTAATCATAGGTGTGAGCAGAAATTCTAAGATTGCAAAGCAAATTGTAAAAGCTGCTCGCAAGGTAAATAAGAACGTAATGATTATTTATAAAAAATGATTAATATTAAAATGCGTCGGGGATATTTGCCCGACGCATTTTCCATAAATTCCAATTTAAATAATTATTTACCAATCTTCTTAAGCTTTACTGAAGACATTCCAGACTTCTTCATAAGCTTCTTATACTTCTTATAGTTAGCCTTAGAAACCTTTACTACAAGCTTCTTGTCATTCTTGCTGAATGCTTTTTTACCGATTGAAGTAAGTGAAGCAGACTTAATTGTAACGGTCTTAAGCTTTTTGCTCTTTGCAAATGCTGATGCTCCGATAGTCTTCACGTTTGCACCAACTGTAACGCTCTTAAGCTTAGAGCAGTTATAAAGAGCCTTATCAGCTACTGAAGTTACCTTATACTCAACATTCTGGTGTGTTACGCTGTCAGGAATATTTACTGACTTAACCTTCTTATCTGTAACTGTTACAAATGAAACCTCACCGTCAGCAGTTACTTTGTATGAATAGCCATTCTCTTCGAATTCTGTATCAAGAGCAGCTGTCTCTACTGTTTCTGCCTTCTTCTCAGTCTCAGGTGCTTTCTGTTCAGTCTCAGTAGCCTTCTGCTGATTTTCCTTCTTCTCTGTTGAAGGAGCAGGTGTTTCTTCCTTAGTTGTCTTCTCTTCCTCTTTTGCAGGTGCGGGAGCAGGTGTCTCTTCTTTAGACTTTTTGTAATTTTCACCAAAATTTATTATGAGTATAAAATAAGGCTCACCATCTTCAGTACTTGCTTTAGCATTATACATGTATTGAGCGCCAAAGAAAGGCATCTCTAAATCAACATCATTTTTTGTGCCAGCTCTCAAGCTGCTTCTTGTAATTACTGTTTTAAATACACCTGAAGCTGCTTTTGCATCAAACTCTGTTGCATTTTTATCAGTTGTAAAATGTATTATCTGCCCCTTTTGGCTATCAATAATTATATCACCCTCAGCATTAATAACATTGCCATTGCTGTCCTGTGTTTTTCTGTCATAGGATATCGTAAAAAGATTATTGTAATAATTCATCGCATTGATAAATACGATATTTTTTTCTTCAGGACTCAAAGATCTTAATAATACATCATTATCCAGATCCTCAGATGAAGGCTGCTCTTTATTATATCTATAGATCCTGTTCTCGGAAAAATCCATTTCGACTGTATCTGTATATACCTCTTCAACAGTATCATTTGCTTCCTCAACAACAGTATCATTGACTTCTTCGGCTGCACTAGCCTGTGTCCCAACGAATGAGAGCATACTTGTTGCTACTGCAAACGCCATAAGCGTGTTGCAAATTCTCTTAACTACTTTTTTCATTAGTCCCTCCATTAAATAATTTAGTTGTCCCCTCAAGCCTTAAACATAATACGATATTACGTATTTCTAAGCAATGCATTTTTTTACTAAAAAAGCGCCGGTATTATCCGACGCTTTTGTATTACTTTATCTTCTTAAGCTTTACAGAAATTTTTACCTTCTTAAGCATCTTCTTATATGATTTGTAACTTGTTTTAGGAACTTTAACTACAAGCTTCTTAGAATTCTTGAAGAATGCTTTCTTGCCGATTGTCTTAACTGAAGCAGATTTAATTGTTACGTTCTTAAGCTTTTTGCATTTAGCGAAAGCGGAAGCACCGATTGAAGTAATATTTTCACCAACAGTTACGCTTGTAAGCTTCTTGCAACCGCAAAGTGCCTTATCAGCAATAGCCGTTACTTTGTAGGTATTGTTCTGGTAAACAACTGTATCCGGAATAGTTACTGTCTTAGCTGTCTTATCTGTAATTCCAATAAATGCAACCTCATCAGCTGATGTTACTTTATATGAATAACCATTGTCCTCAAACTCAGTATCAACAGCAGGAGTTTCTACAGTCTCATTCTTCTTTTCTTTTGCAGGCTCTGTAGCTGTAGCAGATGTCTTTTCCTCTGCTTTGTTTTCTGCAGCCTTGTTCTCTTCTTTATTAAGTGGCTCCTCTTTAACAGGTGTGGGAACATCTGAGGTTTTCTCTTCTGAAGGCTTCTCCTCTTTTGCAGGTTCTTCCTTCTTCTCTTCCTCTACTGCAGGAGCATC
>NZ_ATVV01000050.1:0-10331 GCF_000420905.1 Butyrivibrio sp. AD3002
GCAAGGGCTTCCTTAAAAACTGCAAGCAGGCAACAAAAGTTGATATAGGAAAAAACATCAACACTATAGACAAGAATGCCTTTAACTACGGTAAGAAGGTTCAGAAAGTCGTCATCAGAGGAAAGCTTAAGAAGGTTGGAAAGGGCGCCTTTAAGAATACAAAGAAGAACGTGATCATAAAGGTAAAGACCAGCGCCAAAAACTTTGAGAAGAACAAGACGCTTCTTGAAAAGTCAGGACTTCCTAAGAACGCAACAGTTAAGAGCGTAAAGAATAAGAAGTAAGTTTAATCCTCCTGTCATTATTTCGAATTAGTGGCAGGAGGATTTTTTTACTGTTTTGACGTAGTGACATATTGTGGAAGGGGTAAATATAAAAGAATTTTGCTTCTACAACTAAGGATATGAAGTACTGACACATTAAGAATAAATTCCAATAAAATAAGATTTTTTTATAGAGCATGCAATCTATAGACAGTAACTTTAATTCCATCACCAAATTCCTAGAAAATGGGCTCTTGCAGACCATATTGCCTGCAAGATTTGATAATTCTGGGGATTCCGGTTCCCTATGCTTCAACTATGTGCATGTACTGAAACATATCAGCGATTGCTTGATTTCTGCATTTTGATCTTCCGGTTTTCATGGTTTCAAAATCCATTCCACCATAAAGCATACCTGGTGATACAACCTCTATTCTATCGTCGAAAATGGAAATCTGTATCTTGGATTCGACTAAAAATTTCTCGTGTTTAGCTGGGATTTCCTGCTTAAACTCTATTTTTTATCTTCTCCAAAGTACTCTTTAGATACCATAGATAAATCTCCCCTATTCTATGTCGCTATCATTCTGATCTAGTTGATCATATCGTTCTTGTAATTCCGCTATCTTTCTCTTGAGGCGGGCTTTTTCAAGGCTCTTCTCCGTCTTATCAACAATTCCTTGTGGATAAGTCCATTCCCAATTATGGTAGGCATTTATGATTTCCGCCTTTTCTTCTTCGGAATTAGCAACCTCGAGATCGGACTTCATCTGAGCGTATACATCATACCAGTCTTTCATGTACTCATAAAGACTATCCTTAAAATCTACCGTAAGACATAATCCGGGTACATGATTTTCATCCGTGGGCTCGATTTTCATATTAAAGTTATGCTCAAGTTCAAACATAGCATACATGGCGCCAATATAACTGGTTGTAACCGGATCTGCCAATGCAAGCGTACTTACACCAAGTGCTTCCGCAATCTTTTTGAGCATATCTGTTTTTGGCTTTCTTGCCCCGTTTTCATACTTCTGCATTCTATCGGCATTTAACCCAACTTTTTCACCAAGTTCAGCAAGCGACAATCCTCTTGCATTTCTTATGGTGCGTATTCTTGCCCCAACTCTGTCTGCAGCAGTTTCGTCATTGAACTCTACCGGATCCTGTCCAAATGCTTTATTTATTGTAATCATGCGGATTCCTCCATTACTGATAATTACGATTCATTACTGATATGGTAACACGGATTATAGTAGTAATGAAGCACAAAAATGGACATGCAGAGAACAAAACGAAAAAAGCACATTGAAGTGCTTGCAAAGAACCAAACGATATGATATAGTACAATTAAAGAACAGAAATGTTCTTTACAAGAACTAAGAAAACAAAATAAAACAAAATGGTTCATCAACAAGTAGCGTTTCCCGGAAATCCGGATGTCGCGAAGGAACCCGGCGTTTCCTGATACAGATGTCGCCGAAGCCCCAAGAGAACGGGAGAAGTGTGTTTCTTAGAGAGGAGGAAAATGAAAAACAGGGACAGACAAAGAGCAAATCGAAAACTAAAGGAAGAAATTCTTGATTTCAGAGATGTGTGTGGAGTTAAAGACCCCACACCATATGAAGCAGTCAAGGAAATCGTAGCAGAAATGAAGAAGAATAAAGAAAGGAGCAGACATGGAATACACGAATATGTTAGTTGGGTATAATGACATACTCACACCTACAGATGTTAAGGAAATCCTCAAGATAGGAAGGAACGCAGTCTATGACTATCTGAAGGATGGCACAATCAGATCTATGATGATTGCAGGAAAGTACAGAATTCCAAAGTTATATCTTTTAGAATTCATGTACCCCGATGTAGATTTTGTTAAGGAGGCAAGCTAAATAATGGCAAGACCAAAGAAAAGCGGTAGGAGAGCTACGGGTATCCAGGGAAGGAGCGGTTATCTTTATATTATCAAGAACAACTATATTATTAAGGATGGCAGCAAGACCTTAGAAAAACAGTGGATATCCACCGGGCTAAAAGATGCACCCGAGAATATTAAAAAGGCTTCAGAGATGAGAAGCAGGCTTTTAAATAAAAAAGAAGCAAAGAGTACTGACAGAAATATATCTTTAAGTGAATACGCAGATGGTTTTCTTGAAAAGAAGAAGAGAGAGGTTTCAGATACAACCCTTTCTTCTTATTTTTATAGAGCAAACAGAATTAAAAATTACTTTGGTGATACAAAAGTAAAAGATTTAAACGAAACCATGGTCGAGAACTTTCTTGATGACATGTTCAAAACCTATAAGGTTCAGCGCAGAACAGTCAAAGATACAAAAGTGCTTCTAAGCAGTATTCTGGAGCAGGCAGTCAAGGAGGGATTGATAGCTACAAATCCCGCTAAGGAAGTTGTGATCAATAAGAACCTGGCAAATAAGTATGCTAAAGAGAAAGACACAGACGAGGAATTTTTTTCTTATGAAGAAGCTCAGCGTTTCTTGGATGTAATAAAGAACCACGAGCTTTACGAACTGTTCTATGTCACTTTGTTCTTTGGACTTAGGCGAGAGGAACTGCTTGGTCTAAGATGGTCTGCATTGGACTTTAAGAACAAAACTATGAGCATCAACCATACTGTTACAAGAGGGACAGTCATCAATCGAGTCAATTCAACAAAGACAGACTCCAGTACACGCGAGTACCCTCTGACAGATGAACAGATTGAAATGTTCAAGAGGTTAAAGGATAAGGAAAATGAATACAGACAGCTATGCGGTAACAATTACTATGAGAGCGACTACATCTTCAAACATGTTGATGGGTCGCTTTTTTATCCGGATTATCCGTCAAAGCTGTTTTGTAAACTGATTAAGAAGATTCCTGAACTGCCTCAGGATATTACTTTTCATGGTCTTAGAAGTTCATGCGTATCGATTCTCGTCCATCAGAATAAGGATGTTAAGAGCATTCAGAAGTGGGTTGGACATGCAGACATCAATACCACTCTTAAAATATATGCAAAAGTAAAAGATAAAGAGGCTAAGAGAGAAATCTCAGATACAATGACAGGAATTATTCCTCTTAAGGATTATTCCGAACATGACAACGACCAGTAACTAAACAATTGAATATAGTTTATAGAGAGCTTTCTGTGTTATCAGATATTTTTCTGAAGAATAAAAGGAAAATGGTAGAAAAATGGTAGAATTAGGGCATAAAAAATCGGGGTGACAGGATTCGAACCTGCGGCCTCGTCGTCCCGAACGACGCGCTCTACCAAGCTGAGCCACACCCCGTGGTAAAAAATAATGAGTCGGAAAATCAGTTTCTAGCGCAACGTCCCGAACGCAGCGCTCTACCAAACTGAGCCACATTCCGTTATATGTAAAGCAAAAGCCGTAGAGACTTTCGCAGCAAAAAGTATGATACAATATAAAGTGTTATTTTGTCAATAGGTGAGCGAAGAAAGGCATAATTATGAGTGCAATTGTTGTTGCTGATGCAAAGGTAATTTTGAAAAAGGGCGAGGGGAGAACAATCAAGGCCGGCGGAGCCTGGGTTTTTGATAATGAGATAAACAGAGTAGAGGGCAGCTTTGATAATGGTGATATTGTCGAAGTGCTTGATCATGATGGATACTTTATGGGATACGGTTTTATTAATACCAATTCCAAGATAAGAGTGCGCATGATGTCGAGAAGAAAAGAGCATCCTGTAAATGAGGAGCTTTTGGAAACTCGTATAAGAAATGCGTGGGGTTACAGAAAAACGGTTATGAACCCTGAGTTATACGGGTATGATGCCAGGCTTTCGGGAACTGATGAAAAGGAAGCTCTGCAGAAGCTTTCATGCCGCCTGATTTTTGGTGAGGCAGATTTTCTTCCGGGAATTACAATTGATAAGTTTTCCGATGTACTTGTCATTGAGTCGCTTGCTCTTGGTACAGACAGAATGAAGAACATTATTCTCAATCTGTGTAAGAAGGTACTCGCAGAAGACGGTGTTGACATCAAGGGAATATATGAGAGAAGCGATGCCAAGGTCAGAGAGCAGGAAGGTCTTGAGAGAACTAAAGGCTTTATAGGTGAGCCTTTTGATACAAAGGTGCTCATTGAGGAAAACGGAGTAAAGTATTATGTAGATGTTGAGAACGGCCAGAAAACCGGATTTTTCCTGGATCAGAAGAATAACAGAAGGGCTATAGCATCACTTTGTAAGGGGAAGAAGGTCCTTGACTGCTTTACTCATACCGGATCTTTTGGACTTAACGCTGCGGCAGCAGGTGCAAGCTCCGTTCTTGCGGTTGATGCATCGGATGTGGGATGTGCTCAGGCGGAGGAAAATGCGAAGCTGAACGGGCTTGAAAACATAATAAAATTCCAATGCGCGGATGTGTTTGATCTTTTGCCCGAGCTTGAGAAGAAGAGCGAGCAATATGATGTGGTAATCCTTGATCCACCGGCCTTTACAAAATCGAGAGCTTCGATTAAGAAGGCTGTAACGGGCTACAGGGAGATCAATATCAGGGGAATGAAGCTTGTGAAAAACGGTGGATATCTGGCAACCTGTTCATGTTCTCATTTTATGGATGAAGAGCTTTTTGCAAAGACGATCAGAGAGGCAGCAAGGAGTGCCCACAAGCAGCTTCGTCAGGTAGAATTCAGGCAGCAGGCTGCGGACCATCCTATACTTTGGTCTAACGATGCATCATTTTATTTAAAATTCTATATTTTTCAGGTCGTTGAGGAATTGTAAGATTTTTCATATTAGGATTTTTAGAGAAAAATGCCACCGGTACTTTGATAAGCCGGTGGCATAATTATATTTTTATAGGTTATCAGAATTGTACAACCTTGGGCGCGTCGGTAAAGGAAGAGAAAGTTGCGGTAGCGTTCTTAAAGTAAAGAACTTCTGTATTATCATCATCAGCCTTGTACATGCCCTGAAGAGACGGATAAGCATCAAGCATATGCTGCTTTGCTTCAATTCTATCATCGCGTACAAGTTCTCCTGCAACGCGAACCCATTTGCCTTCGGTGAAACCACAGATTTCCACCTTGGGATTGGCCTGGATCTGCTTGGAAACATCCTTTACTTTGCCTGTCTGGATGTAAAGCTTATCCTCAAAAATATCTACTGTTCCGAAGGGGCGTACTCTGGGCTGATCTCCGTCAACTGTTGCCAGATAATAAGTGCCGCATTTTTTTAAAAATTCATAAACTTCCTGCATGATAAGCCTCCTTTTATTTAAATTGTATAAAATAAATTATAACTTTCTGTTATTTATATTACAAGGTATCGAAATGAAGATTAGATGATGTTACAATCATTATATGATTCAGGATATATCACCCAGGAAATTTCATAATGAGTATAAAGCTGAGCTTCCTGTCTCCGGAGATTACGTGTTTTCTTTTCGGGGGAGGGAGCTTTTGTGCGTTTTGGGAGAAAACGGAGAGATTAGTTTTCCTAAGGCAGATGAGATAGGAATAGATAAAAAGGAGATGGTCTTTCTCTTTGAAATTGACGATATGCGTTTTTTCCTGCCCAAAAGAGAGTACGGATTTTATATCTCCGATATCTCGGCGGACAGATCTCCGGAGCATGAGTACAGATATGAAGATATCAGAGTTCTTAGAAATGCAAATCCGGGATATCTGTGCTTTGCCGGGATGACAGCATATCACCTCTATGTCTGGTACCGCGACAACAAGTTCTGCGGAAGGTGCGGCAGGGAGACGGTCGTTTACGACAAGGAGAGAGCTCTTAGGTGTCCAAGATGCGGGAACATTATTTATCCCAAGATCTGCCCTGCGGTTATTGTTGGGGTAACGGATAAAGATAAAATCATGATGACGAGATATGCGGGAAGACCCTATAAAGGAAATGCGCTTATAGCAGGATTTTGCGAGATAGGAGAGTCCGCGGAGGATACTGTCAGACGTGAGGTTATGGAGGAAGTCGGGCTTAAGGTAAAGAATATAAGATATTTTGCAAGTCAGCCATGGGGCTTCGATTCAAATCTTTTGCTGGGATATTTCTGTGAACTTGACGGAGAAGGTGAAGTAAACATTGACCGCGATGAGCTCGCCATAGCCGAGTGGGTTAAGAGAGAGGATATCGGAAAAGAAAACAGTAATCTAAGTCTTACTGCAACAATGATGATGCATTTTAAGGAACATCCCGAGGACTTTATCTAGAGAAAAATTAACAGGCACACCGGAAAACGGAGGGTTTTTGCATGGAAGAACAGATGAGAAAAATCGGTAGACAGATGGCAATCAGAATGGGAATTCTTATGAGTCTTGCACTTTCTCTTGTGGGCACGCTCACTTCAGGACACTTCACGGTTCCCGGATTTATCATCAGCTTCGTATTAAGTACAATAATCAGTTTAATAATAGGTTTTGTTATTCCTATCGGCAAGGTAACTGGCGGTCTATGTGCAAAATGGGGACTTGAGAGAGGTAAGATTGGTACAAGGGTTGTTGAAAGCCTTATTTCAGATGTGATATATACCCCTGTAATTACACTGGCCATGGTGGCATTTGCTTATAATATGGCTATGCGCCAGAGCGGAGGAATGGCACAGATGCCTCCCTTTATAATTATGTTTCTCAAATCCCTTTTTATCTGTTTTGTGGTAGGATTTTTCCTGATATTTATTATTCAGCCTATTTTGCTGAAACAGCTTATGAAAAAGAGCTTCGAAGAGGTATAAATAGAAAGGCGCTGTATCCGGCTTGATACAGCGCCCTTATTATTATGTAACTATTTTAATTTATTGGCTATTCTGCCTTCATTTTTACCGAACTGGTTGTAATGAGCAAGAAGCAAATCAGGATTTGTTCCGAAAGCATCCTGAAGATCCTTGTAATTGGAGTAGTAGTATAAAGCGTTAAATTCGGCATTGTTTCCGCTGTAGTTTTTAAGCCCTGAAATAGCGGCTTCCTTTGCATCGGCAGCTGCAGCAGCGGCGGGATTAATGTTTTGAACATATACTTCTATACAATCATGCTTTTCCGAGGTTGGCATTCTGTCATCGTCAACATAGAAATGATAGAAGATGTTCTTTTCGGTCTCATCTGCTCCGATGTGGAGTGTTACATACTGATAACCTGTTTTGTAGGAGCACTCCATATAGGTTCCGGAGCTTGTGTGAGGTCCAAGGTAATACGTATAGTTGTAGTAAGCCATTATCGGAATCTGCTTTGTTGTTCCGGCATCCATCTTGAGGACTGTTTCGGTAAAATCAAAGCAATCGGGTATCTCGCTGTACGCGAGGGCTTTTGTCCCAAAGGTGGCAATAAGAATAAGCGACAATGCAAAAACGGCAATAGAACTTTTCATAAATCTTTTCATATACTCATACCAACCGCTTTTTTAGCGGTTTTTCCTTTCTCCCCATGCAGGGCAAATATTATTCTGCACTTTAATTATAGAAAGGAATTATCGCTATTGCACATAAATTTTTCCTAAACAAAGTAAACTTTTTATTTTTTAAATTATGACAAGCCTTTAAGGCATAATTATATTTTCCATATTGTCCTTTCCGATTTACTTTATCTTATGAATCCTACTTATTCTTTCACAGGTTCCTCAATCTATCACATCAACAATCTTCATTTCAGTTACAGCTTACCGGTGGTTTCCAGGGCTTAGGGCAGAGAAGTGTAGTTCTGCCTATATCCGGAAGAACATCATATATAGAACATCCCATACGAACTTCAAAATCTTCTTTTATCTTGAATGCAATCTCCCAGCCTTTTATGTAGCCTTCCATAATTCCGTATCGTCTTGTAACATCAACAAATCTTTTTTCAAGAATTACAAAACCATAATCTGCGGCAAGAGAATCACAGAGCTGGATCAGCTTGTCATAATCATTTGGCTCACCACAATTCATAATGTAATCTTTGATAGCCTTCTCATGCTCTGTTTCGGGCTCGTAGCAAAACTCGTCCTGCATGCGAAGATAGGAATGTGTCATGCAAATCCTGGCCGGTTCATTCCATCCTTTCTCCATGCAGTACTTGTACCCTTCATATACGTGCGTAGGAATATCAACGAAGCCATATTTACATCTTCTTCCGATATCATGCAAAAGGCCGACTATATAGGCTTTCTCTGAATCCATATCAGGTATCTTTTCAGCAATGTTACGAGCTGCTAAGCCAACATTCTTTGAGTGATCCACCCATGGTCCGGGATTCAGTTTTCTTGCTATTTCTAACTCTTCAAGAGCTTCTTTGATACTTGGAAACATCTGTTATACCTCCAATCTTATCTTGACTATATTCAGGCGCGCACTGAACTTATAACTATGCTATACTCAGATTATAAAAGGTGACGTAACGTAACCTTCAAGAACTTTTTTAATCATATTGGAGAATACTTTTATGAATAAAAATGGGTACTATTCATCCGGACAATTTGCCAAAATGGCTCACGTATCGGTAAGAACAATAAGATTTTATGACCAGAAAGGTCTGCTTGCGCCATCTTATATAACAAAGTCAGGTACAAGATTTTACACAGATTACGATTTTGCTATTCTACAGCAGATATTGCTTTTAAAGTACCTGGGATTTTCTCTGGATGAGATAAAAGAAATACCAAATGGTCAGACTGATAATCATTTCATTCTAAATGCCCTAAAGATGCAGAAAAAGCTGCTTTCAGAGCGAATTGATGAAATGAAAAATGTTGAGGCAGGTGTAAATGCCACCATTAAAGCTATAGAAAGCTCTGCCACTCCCGATTGGAAGCAGATGCTTGATCTGATTCACATGACTTCAATGGAGAACAACTTAAAGAGCCAATATCAAAATGCAAGCAACATCTCTGCCAGGATAGAACTTCATAACAAATATTCAACGAATAAACAAAGATGGTTTAACTGGGTATTACAGGAATGTGATATCTCTTCCGGGATGGATATTCTTGAGCTTGGTTGCGGTAATGGAGCATTATGGGCAGAGAATATAAGCGAATTGTCCAAGCGCAATTATACAGATATACAAATAACTCTTTCAGATATCTCTGCAGGTATACTGCATGATGCAAGACAGAATATAGACCGTGCTGCATCAGCATATTCAAAAGAACTTCGGGGCTTAACTTTTTCCTACAAAGCATTTGACCTTAATGCTATCCCATTTGAAGATAAATCCTTTGATCTTGTAATTGCGGGGCACGTCCTTTTTTATTGTGACGATGTCCATCTTGCTTGTAAGGAAATACGCAGAGTGCTGAAGCCCGGCGGAAGACTAGTCTGCAGCACATATAGTAGTAATCATATGAAAGAGATCAGAGAGCTGGTAATAGATTTTGATGATAGGATCGTGCTTTCCAGCAATGACTTATACAAAATATTTGGTCTGGAGAATGGTGCTGATATATTGCGCGGCGTATTTGGAGAAGTGGAACTGAAGAAATACAAGGATGAAATAATCATTACTGATGCTGGTCCTCTAATAGATTATATTTTTTCGTGCCACGGCAATCAGAACCACTATCTTCTGAACAGGTATGCAGAATTTAAGAATTATATTATGAAAAAGGTGAGTCATGAATTCCACATCACCAAGGATGCCGGGCTCTTTATCGCAATTAATTGAGACGGAAAGGAAAGATGCGGGTTTCCGAGTTGTCTACCTTGTTATACACACAATTAACGGAAAATTTTATTGAACGTGTCTAGGACAGAAATCAAAGCCTGACCTAGGTTGGATTTAAAAGTGGCTAAGCGAGCTTATCTTCTTGGCCATTCCGTTGCAACGAATGAAAGGTATTACTCTCACGCTAAGTCAGATGACCTTGAAGATGTTAGAGACCTATTGAACAAGTACTGTGATATGAAAAACAGCACAGATGAAGTTGGTCACGCAGAATTACTCAATAATATTATTGATTTTATACAAATAAAAAGCTCCGAAACCCTTAATAGAATTAAGAATCTCGGAACTTCCTAAGCGAGCGATAGACGGGGCTCGAACCCGCGGTCTCCACCTTGGCAAGGTGGCGCTTTACCAACTAAGCTACTATCGCGTATATGTAAACGAGCTAAGC
>NZ_ATVV01000051.1:0-9992 GCF_000420905.1 Butyrivibrio sp. AD3002
AAAATATGCCCCTGAGTATGATGTGGATAAGATTTTGCCAGAGCTGAATTAAATCAACTATTAAGAATACTTTCTCTATTGCTTAATACATATTTTAGATTATATCCTGTAAAATAAAGGTATGACTTGCATTTGTGATATGAGGGGTATTTGTATTGAGTGAAAAAAAGGTATTGACAGGCAGGATGAATGAACAGATACTGTTTACGGAACGGAACGGAACGGAACGGAACGGAACGGAACGGAACGGAACGGAACGGAACGGAACACCCGTCAACTGCAGCCAATCAGCCTTCGCTTATAGCCCGGCTTCTTGGGTAGTTTTGAGATGGGCGCTGTTACCCAAATCAGAGATTGTGACAGCGCTTCTGGTACAGCACGATTATTGTGCCCTTTTGGGGACTAAAATAGAATATATTAATGATGGATAACCGTCGAATAAGACAGGGGTTAGAGCCCTGTCTTATTCGACGGCTTTTTGTGTTGTGTAACATGGCTTTGCGGCAGCCATAACAGTCGTGAATAAGAAGTAAAGGAGATAATAGCTTATGAGAATTAAGAAAAGTTTTTTAGGATTCCTGTTCAGCCTGGCGCTGGTGCTTGGGCTGATGCCGGGGATGAGTTTGACGGCGTATGCTGATGATGATTACCCCACCCTCTGGGTCAACAACGTGCAGGTGACAAGCGCTAATGCAGCGAATATCACAGGAGAGGCTACGCCAACAGTTAGCTATGACGTGGCTTCCAACACACTTACCCTGAATAATGCGAATATTACAAGTGGGTATCGCTTCCAGGATGGCTGGGGTAAGGCAGGAATCTATTATCATAAAAATAACAATAATGCCCTCAATATTGTATTAAGTGGAAATAACATTATCTCCGGGGATGACATCGGTATTGGAATGTGTGGCAGTTATGACTATCATGGTAGATTTAATTTCTCAGGTAATGGTACCCTTACTACACAAGGAACATCATCCGGAATCTATATGCGAGGTGGAGGCGTACAAATCGATAGCGGAACAATCAATGCATTGGGAGATTCTTCTAGCGGAATAAACGCTAAATTTGAAGTTGTCATAAATGGTGGAACTGTGGAAGCGAAGGGAGCTAAACAAGGAATTGATGCTGGTTATGGTGTTAGCATAAAAGGCGGTGATGTTACTGCGATAGCGGAGGACGACAGTAATGATGATGCTGCTGCAATATCCGGTTATAATGGTAAACATAGTTTTACAGGTGGAAATGTGACAGTGAAAGGTGGAAAGTATGGGATTAAAATGGGCGGTTCTTATGATATAGAAATCGGTTCAAGCATTACTTCCGTAACCATAACTGGTACAACAAGGGCAATTTATACTAATAAAAAGGTCATTAATTCTGTCGCAGGCAAGGGTTGGTCCACAGTAGAAGGAACTGGTGATGGAACAGAAATCCCCATAAATACAAGCGGTGGAAGCCTGGGATCCTACAAAAAATTATTGTTCCCTTACAAAAAACCAGCTGCAACCGTAACAACTGCTCCGACAGCCAAGAAATTGACCCACACCGGTGCGGCACAAGAACTGGTGACAGCCGGCGAAGCTTCCGGCGGCACGATGCAGTATGCATTAGGCAAGGACGCAACCACAGCTCCGACAAATGGCTGGAGCACATCCATCCCCAAAGGCACCGATGCCGGAAACTATTATGTATGGTACAAAGTTGTAGGAGATGACTCACATAAAGACTCTGATCTGTCATGCGTAGAAGTCCAAATAAAAGAAAAGAAAGACGATAGTACTATCGAAACAAAAGTAGAGAAAAAGGATGATACTCCTGAAGTAAAGGTAGAAGGCCTTGATTCTGAACTTGCTGAAGGCGTTATGACAGACGAAGAGAAAGCTAAGGTTAATTCCGGTGATAACGTATCACTTACGCTGCAGATGACAAATATTGATTCTTCTGTTCCGGAAGAAGAAAAGAATCTTACTGACAATGCACTGAAAAATGAGAATAAGAATAGTAAAGTCGGCATGTTCTTTGATATTTCTCTATGGATTAAGGTAGGTCAGGGCGAAGCAAGGCAAGTGACTGAAACAGGTAAAAAAGTGATCAAAGTTACTTTACAGGTACCGGATAATCTCAAGGCACCGGCAGGAGTCAAGAGAAACTTTTATGTGATTCATATACATAACAAGGCTGCAAAAGTAATAGCTAAAACTACATCAATGTCCATACCTCTTAGCCTGGATGGTTTTTCAACCTTTGCTCTGGCATATGCTGATGAAGCTGATACAGAAGCAGGTAACATTTTCTTCTCAGGTGTAAAGATAACTCAGAAGGATGGAAAAATCGCTGTTTCATGGGATAAAACTAAAGGTGTTGCAAAGTATGAAGTATATGCAACCTACTGTGGAAATAGTTATCCCAAGAAGGCAACAGCTACAACAAAGAAGAACACCATAACATTAAAGAAGATAAACAATAAGAAGATCAACTTTAAGAAGAACTTTAAGCTCTATGTTGTTGCATATGACAGTGATGGAAATCAGGTTGGAAAGACTGTCTCAGCCCACTTCGCAGGAAAAGACAATAAGAAATATAAGAACGTCAAAGAGCTTAAGCTTTCCACAAAGACCATAACTGTAGCTGTCGGAAAGACCACCAAGATCAAGGCATCAACGACCCTTGAAAAAGGAAAGAAGAAAGAGCTTTCTGATAGCCATGCAGCAAAATTCCGCTACAAATCAACCAATAAGAGTATCGCAACGGTTGATAAGAACGGAAAAGTAACAGGCGTAAGCGCCGGCAATTGTGCGGTTTATGTATATTCAAGAAATGGCCTGGCGAAGAAGGTAAGCGTAACAGTAAAGTAAGATAGCCTACAACTACAAAAAATAACTGAGCTTATGGGGGGCTGTGCACCAGGCCAAGCAGAGGCCTGTGCGCAGCTCCCTTTACGGTCGGATTTTTCTTATTTTACTTTAATAATCACTATTGAAAACAACGAATCTTCAAAATCAAACAGGAAGTGACTGCTAATTTAAGTAGCAAAAACAGGAATCTATAGGTACATAAATAGTGTAATAAACAATAATGAGAACATAAATGGTTCAGTAAAATTTGTCTATGCTATAAAGGATGATATGTTTAAAAAGCCAGGAGAGTGTACAAAGTTCTTTGACTTTATCATACCCATAGTTCCGTATATAAGCTCAGTAAATTCCGGAGAAATACTCCGTGAAAAAATGAAGGTTTCTTCGTACGATATTTCTGATGAGTACATTTCATTAGTTTCTCCATATATTAGTGATGCAAGGCTGGAAGAAAAATGAACCATGATGGTGTTGAAAGCTCCAAATACCGCATTAAATTCCGTTGTCCCTTGGCAAGCAGAAAATTTGGATGTTCCTGTAGTGAACCATGCTCGAATTCCCAATATGGTCGTACTGTTCATTTGGCCATGAAAGATAATCCGCGCCTTATAAACATACCGCCAAGAGATAGTGATGAATGGAAAAACGAGTATAATGCAAGAACTTCTGTTGAACGCTCAAACAAGCGTGAGAAAATAGACTTCAAGCTAGAAAGCGGCAGGCACCGCTCAACAAAGATGTGGTACTGCCGCCTCTATCACATCCTCATGTTACAACATTTGGATGCATGGGATCTGCCTTACGAATCCGCCCTGAGAAAGTTGGTTTGTAATGTAGCATGATCTCGTAAATATCATACAGCATTCTCAGGCATAGCAACAGTGTTATGTCTATTATTCATGCCCTGTTTTGCATCTTTTATTCATCTTGGGTAATATTCACTTGTCAAAGTTCAATTGCCAGAATTTAGCTGGCATGATCACTCAAGATTCCGAGAGATCATTACATAATGATTGTTTTGTTAAAAGTGCTGGTATAGTTATTGGACACATGAAAACTATATAATCAGATTAGTAGAAGATATGAGGTATATTTGAAAAGCGGTATAAATGGAGGAATTACTTGTGGCTACAGTATTGGTTGATTATGAGAATGTATGTATGAAAATGGCTTGGCTGGAGCTTCTTACCTTAATTTTGGTGATACTCTGCACATTTTCTGCAGCGCAGTGTGCGAAAAGCTTCCTAATTACCATACGGGGAGCAAAAGCCAGTGCTGTGATTTATTCAATTGTTGAGACCGCAAGATTAAATAACCTGAGCTCCTATTACTACGTAGATCACCTCCTTACAGAGCTTCCAAAGCTCCGTGATGAGAATGGAAATATAGATACGGCAAGTCTGGATCACTTATTACCATGGTCCGAGACATTACCTGATAACTGCCGTAAACCACGCCGCAAATAAACCTGCGGCGTTTTATTTGCAGGTAGGCGGATTATTTTACGCTTACGACATATGAAAATTATATAATTAGATTAGCAGAAGATTTGAGGTATGAGGTTGCTATACGGAGGTACATATTATGGGACTTTTCGGATTGTTTTCAAATGACGAGCATGATGTACGGCTGACTGACAAGGAGGTCGAGAAGCTTAAGAAGAACATGTCGCGCGCTGAGAAGAAGGAGTTCTTTTGAAGGCAGGAGGAGCTGGAGCGTGACAAGGCTGATAAAGAGGCCTGGCTCTGGGCCATGGGCGACTGGGATGACGATGACTAAGGTCAGTGAGTTTGAGGATTGGGAAGTGATATAGAAGGAATAATGTATTTGTGTTAAAATTTTCAATAAACGTACTTGATTGTTAATGCTTCTCGTCCTATTTAGCAAAATGTGTTTGCTGGCGGCGGAGAAATGCTATCAGAGGGGAAGATGAGAGCATCAGATAGATTCACAGAAATTACAAATCAAAATGGTCTATATAATATTCAGGCAATCGATAATGTTCCATCCATAATGCAGAGAGGACTATTGTCTAATGAGAAAGCAAGTAGGATTGATCATGTATCTATTGCAATGAATGAAGTACAAGTTCGTAGAGATTTAGTTCAAGTTCCTAACGGATTGAAGCTACATCAGTATGCTAATCTGTATTTTGATCCGCGGAATCCAATGTTGTCTAGAAAAAGAGATCAGAATGAAGATATTTGCGTATTGAAGGTAGATAGTTCGATTCTGAATCTGAAAGGGGTAATTCTTTCGGATAGAAATGCATCTAGCGATTACGCGGCTTTCTATAGCGTTGAAGCTGGTCTAGAGATCCTGGATTTTGACCTCATTTATGCAAGATACTGGACAGATGATAACTACTATGAACAATGTAGAAAGAAATCAATAAAGTGCGCAGAGGCGTTGATTCCGTATTGCGTTTCTGCTGACTATATTGTATCTGCCGCTGTTGTTAATGAAGTGGCAGCAGAAAGACTTAAATTAACTGGGTTTGATAGACAAATAATTATTGTACCCGGAGTGTTTTTTTAGGAGAAACTATGAAGGTAAAAATAGGGGATATTTTTGAAAGTGAATGCACAACCATCGTCAATACAGTTAATTGCGTAGGGGTGATGGGTAAGGGCATAGCATTAGAGTTCAAAAAAAGATATCCTGAGATGTTTATGGATTATGTAAACAGATGTAATTCTAAACAGGTTAAAACTGGGATGCCATATGTTTATGATAATGGCGATGGCACGAAAGTCCTTAATTTTCCTACGAAAGATCATTGGAGATCGCCATCTAGATTATCATACGTTATTGATGGACTGGATTGGTTTGTGGGTAACTATGAGAAGTATGGGATTACAAGTATCGCATTTCCTCCTTTAGGATGTGGAAATGGAGGGCTTGATTGGGCGATAGTTGGCCCTGTTATGTATCAGAAATTAAGCAAATTACCAATAGAAATCGAGATATATGCTCCGTTTGGGGTGAGCAGAAATGAGATTACAGAGGAGTTTCTTTCAAAAGCTGCTTTAGAAGAAGACGTTTTAGGTAAGAGTAATTTAAGAGTAAATCCTAAATGGTATTTAATTCTTCAGGCGGTAAGAGAACTCAATGGAAGAACATATTCGTTAAAGGTTGGCAGAACGATTTATCAGAAGATATGCTATGTCATGACAAGAAATGGAGTAAACACGGGATTTGCTTTTTCAAAAGGAAGCTATGGTCCATATTCAGCTAAAGTAAAGGAATCAATTACAGTATTAGCAAATGCGAATCTGATTATTGAGCAAACCTTAGGGAGAATGATCTCATTAAGCGTTCCGGAAAACGTGAAAATAGATAGGGATAAGTTTTCACAAGATGAATGGATGGCCATGAAGAAAACAGTTGATCTCTTTGGTAGAGTTAAGAGTACGGATCAGGCTGAAATGGTGGCAACGGTTTTATATGCGTTCGATGAATTGAAGAAGGAAAAAACACAGATTAGCGATAAAGATGTGTATGATTATGTTATGTCTTGGAAGCCTCATTGGGAAAAGGAAAAGAATTTTGAGGTTTGCGATACAATTCATAATCTGGCAATGCTTTCACTTATATCAGTGATACATAGCAACAAGTTAATGGATACAGATGAAATGGTGATGATGGGCGTATAGATAATATGAACCGTCATAAGAAATAGGTTTTCAACTGCATGTTGAATGTAATCTAATACCTTCTGTCCTGCAACTATCGGCACGGTGAATTTGGATTACCGAAGTCTGTTCCTTCACTTTGAATGTAATTCGTTGTTCTACAAGGCAGATATCATTGAATCACTGAAAAAAGATTATGAGACAAGCCTTGAGAGTTGCAGACAAAGAACTCTTGAGGAAATCAATAATGGTTTTATTCATAGAATTATTGATTGTTGTTTGCGTGTCTTTGCACCTTTACTATAAACATCTTGGCTTTTGAAGTTAGGATGAGTTTCGGGGGCTATCGCAGGTAAGTGCGTAGCCTTCTTTTTATATATGTAACATAGGGATTTGTATTATGGATATATCAGAAATAATGACATAAAGATACGGGATTAAGAGTTTTTTTCCTAATGTTTAATACACATTTTATATTGTGTCTTATAAAATTAGTTTATGTAATGGTTGCTGTTAAGTATGATATTATCCCAATTTACTCGGCCAATGGGGAGACCGGAAATGAATACATTGAAAAAGGTTTTGTTAAGCGTTGCGGCAACAATGTGCATCTGTATTGTATTACTTATAGTAGCTTGTATACCCAGGCAGGCTATTTACGAGAATACGCTGATTAGTGCAAATTATTTTGCGAATAGACAGCCATTCGAACCGTTATTGGATGACTATATCAACTCAATACAGGACAATTTTTCAGATACCCTGTTATGTGATATTTCATATTGTATCGATGAACGGCACCCTTTTAAATCCGTTATACAGGCGAAGTATACACAGGGAGAAATGCAGCAGGCTTATGAGGGACTGCTTTCAGCTGTAAATGATGCAGAGGCGCCCAATATGGAATATGGGCGATATTGGCATGGGAGCCTTGTATTGATCAGGCCGCTTCTGCTGATCATGCCTATCGATAAGATCCGTATCCTATGCGGAATCACTATCTGCACAATACAGCTTGTAATAATAGTGATGCTTATAAGGCGTAAAAATATAGCTTTTGCCTGTTGTTATCTGATTGCATTTATATTGATCCATCCCTGGATGTTATTTACATCGCTGGAATATGGAACGGCTTTTCTTGCAGCGTCTGTGGCATCTCTGGTGATGGTATTGGGACAAGACAGATCTACAGCGAGACTTATGGCTTTTTTTGCAATTACAGGCGTGATCACTTGTTTTGTGGATTTTCTTACAACAGAGACACTGACCTTCACAATGCCTATGCTTTTGTTTTTGGCAAATAAGGCACAAAAAGAAAAAAACGAAAGCCCGATTAATAGACGCAATGCAAAAAAAGATCAGACAGTCGGCAAGATAAAAGTCAACTGCATGCTGGTTATCTATAGCGGATTGTGCTGGTTTGCCGGCTACCTTGGGATGTTTGTGATGAAGATCATTTTATTGACTGTGGTTGCCGGAAAAGATACGATGATCACTTCCTTACAGGAGGGACTGTTTAGACTGGGAGGAGATGTTCGCAAATCGAATGTGTCATCTTCGCAGACAGTGGATTTTGCACGAAGATTAAGTGGCGCAATCTGGCATAATCTTGCATGCCTTTATCCAACTCACGCAGGGGTTATGGAGGCCGGAGGAGTGTGGCTTACTACAGGACTTATTCTCATTGCAGGGCTAATACTGGTGTATTTACTACATGACAGAATAGAATTACAAATTGTTATTCCAATGGTGATGATTGCACTTGTACCGTTCATGCGTTTTTTAGTTCTGTCAAATCATTCGTATGTGCATTTCTTTATTACATATCGCGTGCTTATGACAACAATTGCGGTTTATCTTTTCTTTGTATATGACAATGCAATAAGACATATTGTGAAAGCAAAAAGAAAAAAATGAATACTTCAGAGTAGAGACTATGAGGGTATAAGAATTATGAAATGACCTTAGGAATCCTCCGATAGAGGTACACTCAAGGTCAAATCGAAAGGAGTGTGGTTTAATGAAATTACAAAACGAACTGACAAAACGAGTCAAAGACAGATTAAGAGGTGCTGTGGCACTGATGCTGTCGCTGGTGCTGATGATGACAATGCTACCGGCGATTCAGGCAAAGGCGTACAGCATTCCTGAAGCTGAGCTTCAGCAGGGTGACAATTTCTATTTTATTGTAGTCGATGATAACGAAAACGGATTATTTTGCACAGGTCAGGAAACCCTACAGGGAAAAGCACCTTACGATACAATAAACCCTTATGATACAAATAATACGGATAATGGCTATGTGAGAATATACAGTGGCTTTGTATTATCAGAAAATTCACCATTTAAATTGATTAGTGAAATCTCTGAAGGAGGAAGAGCCAATGCACCAATAGCAATTGTGAGTACAAAGCAAGATGCGACAGTATATTGTGGAACCGTTAATTATAGTGGTGGTGAAATACTTGAATTATGGCTTGACGGGGAACACAAGACTGAAAATACCGCGGCAGGAAATGATAAAAAGGGAAGCTTTACACTCCCGTCAGGTAAATATGAAGTCTGGGATCCTGAGGGCTATAAAACTGATAAACAGGACAATGAAAGAAAGGTAATCGAGTTCAGGACAGTCATAGAATCCATCGCGCTTTCGCCTGACCCCTTGGAAATGACTTTAGCTGACGATCCTGTGAAGTTAACAGTGACTCCTGCAGCTGCACAAAATAAGGTGAAATGGACATCTTCTGATGAGAAGATTGCAAAAGTTGATGAAAATGGAGCTGTAACTCCTGTTTCTGCAGGTGAGGCAAAGATTACAGCAACTTATACCGGAGCTGAATCAATTACTGCAAGCTGCGTTGTTAAAATCAGCAAAGTATCTATCAAGGTTACACCTCCGACAGCAAAGACACTGACATACACGGGATCCGCACAGGAACTCGTTGAAGCAGGAAAAGCCGAGGGTGGTACAATGCAGTACGCTATTGGTACAGATGCTAAAACACCACCGACATCCGGGTATAGCACATCAATTCCTACCGGAACTAAAGCAGGAACCTATTATGTATGGTACAAAGTCATAGGTGATGATAGTCATACAGATTCTGAACCTGCTTGTGTTACGGTGACAATTGAATCGGAATCAGGTAATGGAGTAGAAGAAACTAAGAATCCTGATGGAAGCAGAACTGTCACAGAGATAAAAGAAACTAAAGATGGCACATCAAATATCACAGTCACGAATTACAATAGTAAAGATGAACAGATTTCCCAGTATGTATTCAAGCAGACTAAAGGAACAAAATTAGACCTCAAAAATGTAAACAGTAAGAACCTCAAAACAGTAGTAGTTCCTGGGGCAGTAAAAGCAAATGGTAAGACCTACAAAGTCACGAGAATTTGCAAGGGCTTCCTTAAAAACTGCAAGCAGGCAACAAAAGTTGATATAGGAAAAAACATCAACACTATAGACAAGAATGCCTTTAACTACGGTAAG
>NZ_ATVV01000052.1:0-9088 GCF_000420905.1 Butyrivibrio sp. AD3002
ACAATAACAAATGCAGACATAAACGGAGCTGCAAATATCTTAAGAAAAGTATTCCCAAAGGTAACCCAATGGGATAGGGGCATAGTGGACATGCCCTGTTCTTTGGGATGCACTAAGCATCCCAAAGGTTCATGCCACTTTGCGGCATAACAGAAACCTCTTCCGACGCAGAGTCGGTGGTGGTAGTTCATCTGTTCTAGCCAAACATGGTTTTGTGGAGCCTTTGATGGTAAATCAGCGAATCAGATCCTACAAACTGAGTGATCTCGCAAGAAACAATGAGAAGATAATAAAGAAAAAGGTTTAAATGGAACAAAGAAATGTATTGGAAGCTCCGACCAAAAAGATGTATGTTTTTGAAAACTCAGCACATAGTCCTATATATGAAGAGTATGATGAAGCAAAAAGAGTTCTTGAAGAAATAAAGAATTAGCCTTCAGGATAATTCAATAAGCGAAAGTGATGCTACTTTTCAAGAATATCAAGAACGCTTAGGGCTATCTTTTCAGAATTACGAATTATGGCTTCAAGGCTTTCCTTGGATTCTTCATCGTATTCTTTCTCCATGAGAAGATCTGCGTTTCCTCTGATGACTGTAAGAGGAGTCTTGAGGTCATGGGCTATCTGAGCCATCTGAGCCTTTGAATCCTGTTCTTTTTTCCAATTATCTTCCATGGTGGCAACAAGCTCTTTTTGCATGCTGTCAGTTGCAATGTTTATCTGATCCAGCTCGTAAATGCCTGTGTTTATCGGTGATACGCTAAGATCCTGGCTCTTCAGACTCTCTGTATAATCAAATACTTTTCTAAGGCTACTCTTAATCTTTTTGATCAGAACAACAGTTGGGATCAGCACTTCCAATAGGTATGCAAGGGCAAAGGTAAAAAGAATCAGGTACTCATGAGGTGCACTTACGCAGTAGTGAATAAATGCACTTTCATCGGCGGCGTCCATACGCAGATAAACATCTTTTCCGTGAAGCAACCTGCCATTCTCAGGACTTGACTCTCTGGCGAATTTACGAAGCGCCTTCTCCTTAGAAGATGACACCTTCACAAAGATTTCTTCTCCATCAGTTGAAACCACGATAATATCTGCCCCTTCTGGGAAAAGAGCTGTGTTTATCTCACCACTTTCCTGACAATCATGAATCCAGGCTTCCACTGCTTTTTCTACATTATCTGCGGCAAAAGAGCTTTCTCTATTTAGGAAGAAAGCAATAATGAGTGCAACAAGAGTAGTAAAGCCAATTAACACGCTGACAACTGCAATATAGATGCTGATCATGCGGCTTATAGTTATGCTTCTTTTTTCCATCTGTAACCTATTCCCCATACTGTTTCAATAACGCTTCCTGCGGCAGACAGCTTTCTTCTAAGATTTTTGATGTGTTCAGTTACTGCTGATTCATCGCCATCCTTATCAAAACCATAGATCTTTTCATAAATTTGTTCCTTGGAAAAGACCTGCCCCTTGTTCCGCACAAGGAGCATAGCGATGTCAAATTCGCTTTTGGTAAGAGATAGCTCTTTTCCATTAACCTGCACAAGTCTGGAGTCAGGATAAATACTGATGCTTCCATCCTTGATGCAGGCGCTGTGATCGCGCTTATCACGTCTTATGTGGGCGGCAACCCTGGCTCTAAGCTCGGCGACGGCAAAGGGCTTTCTGATATAATCGTCAGCACCAATAGACAGGCCATAGATAACGTCTTCCTCAAGGGCCTTGGCACTTAAGAAGATGATGGGAGCGTCTGTCTTGTCGCGAATCCTGGTTAAAAGAGAATATCCATCTTCACCGGGCATCATCACATCCGTGATCAGGAGATCATAGTCTGCGAGGTTATCCGGGACCTCTTCAAAGGGCCTATGTACTGTTGTTACTTCATAATCTGAAGAAAGAGCCCTCTTTATTAGTATCAGTATGTCTTTTTCGTCATCAATAACTAGTAATTTCATCAGAATTGTTCCCATCAGCTTATATGTTTCTTAATCAAAATAATGAATAGGCAATAAGAGATATGCCATACAAAACGTAGATGTGGGCTGGGTAAAAGAGGTAAAATAACCTTGAATTTCCATGGCCACGCTGTCCATTATAGCAGAGCATGAATATAGCTGAAAAGGCTGACATCCATTCATAGGCTTCAAATATAAGAGTGTGAACATTAAATGATCCAATAGAAAGTGTCACAAGTCCAATTCCGTACAAGAGCTCAAAGATAACGTATGCATAGATTCTTGCGTTCTTGTTTTTGCAAAAGCTAAACAGATATAGGATCACACCTTCAATAAGTGTAAGAATTCCGCCATCTTCAATCATGATATGAAGAGGAAGGATTGTGAAGTTGATAAGGCTTGCAAAAAGATTAACTGTAAGGTTATCCGCAAACGGCATATATACAAAGTATATAAAGAGATATGGCAATATAACCGGGATTACCACAGCCATGATTCCAATGAAGTATTTCTTTTGCCTAATCCAATCAATTCCCATAAGTACTACTAGAAGTACCACAAAGCTTGAAAGCATAGCGTTTGCAGGCATGAAGCCATCTCCTCTGACTGCAAAGTTAAGTACATTGTAGAAGCCAAATCGTATGAGACCCATGATTATTGAGATAGAGTAGATCTTGAGAAAATATCTTTTTTTGTTGTGGGTGTGGATGAAACCTTCTATGAGGCAGAACAGGAATAAAGGAGCTGCCAGTCTACCGAGCCATGAGAACCAAATGGGTATCATGCCTGTGAATTCGAAGAAGTAGTGAATGTGGTCTAGCACCATAAATACAAGGGCCAGGTACTTAAGTTCAAAGCCTGTGAGACCGTTTTTAAGTAAGTTTTTCATTGTGAGTTCCTCCCGTATAAGGCGTAAAGCCTTTGTTTTTCCGCATTTCTTTTGTCTATGGTTAGAAGGATATCAGGCAATTATAAGGAATTTATAAGGATATTCAAAATAATAGAGCTATAGAATTGTATTCCAAAATATTAAAGCTTCCGGATCTAAACTTATAGTTTGGGATTCGGAAGTTTTTATTTTGAGTTTTCGTTTCGCAAATTTAAAAATTGATTAAATTTGCGAAATGAAATACAATTAGATAAAGGCGGTGAAATTGCGATGAAACTTATAAAAAGAGACTATTATCTAAATAAACTTTTATCGGTAAAGGATGTTCCGGACATAAAAGTTATAACAGGGGTAAGAAGAAGCGGTAAATCCAAATTGATGGATGCTTTCATAGATTTGATATCTGCTGATGATAAGGCTAATATTGTCCGAATTAAGCTGAACTTAAAGAAGTTCGAGAAACTGTTGGATGCGGACAAGCTTTATGACTACATAGAGCAACAGTATGCCCGCGATAAAACAAATTATCTTTTTATTGACGAAATACAGCTATGTGAAGACTTTGAACGTGTGATCAATAGCATTTACGAAGAAGAAATCTATGATATTTATCTTACCGGTTCAAATGCATTTCTTTTATCGAGTGATTTGGCTACGTTGTTTGGTGGAAGAGTTTATGAGATAAGTTTATACCCATTTTCCTTTAAGGAATATCTTATGTACTATCCATCAAATGATATAGATGAAGCCTTTGATTCTTATGTAAAGAAAGGTGGAATGGCTGGTTCATATCTTTATAAAACGGAGGAAGATGCCAGACAATATGTTAATAGTATCTATAGGACCACTATTACAAAGGATATTGTAAGAAAATTCAAGATAGAAAACGAAGATCTTTTGATAATGATTGGAAATTATCTTATGGATAACGTTGGCAATCAGACTTCGATAAGAAATGTGGCATCCAAACTAACATCTGGCACCTACAAAACTAATGATAAGACGGTAGGGGCGTATATGAATTATTTCTGTCGATCCTTCCTTTTTTATCCTATACAGCGGTATGACATAAAGGGGAAAAGATATCTGGAATCAGATAAGAAGTACTACCTGTCCGATTTGGCTTTCCGTTTTTCTGAGATAGGAACAAAAAATGCTGATTATGGGCATCTCTACGAAAACATTGTTGCAATAGAACTTCTAAGACGCGGATACGAAGTATATGTAGGTAAACTATATGAAAAGGAAGTAGATTTTGTCGCAATCAAAGAAGGCGAAAAGGTCTACATTCAGGTAACTGATGATATATCCAGAGAAGATACTTTTAAGCGAGAGGTTTCATCGCTTTTAGGGATTAAGGATGCTTATCCGAAGATGCTGATAGCCAGAACAAAACATGAGGAAAGTCAGCATGAAGGAATAAGGATTATCGATATCGCCAGATGGCTTTCCGATTCGCAAAAATAATATTTTTTTAAATTTGCGAAATGAACACAAATGCGGATAGTCGATTATATCCGGACATAGCCTCAAACAACTTACGCAACCCAACATAACAGATTGCACATTCATTGAAACGACGACCAGTGATCATTCGATACACGAAGTACATAAAGATGTATATATTGATGCGTTAAATTCATTGCTCAGATAATTATTATAGAGGGAGTATGGAAAAATGGGTGAGTTGTGGGATGTATACACAATAGACAGAAAATTGACCGGAAAGGCTTGTATACGTGGGGAGCAGGGAAATCTATCAAAAGATGAATTCCATCTGTGGGTAATGATTTGGATAAAAAATCCAAAGACCGGAAAATATCTGATGTCGCAGAGAACAGCCGATAAAGACACGGATCCACTTAAATGGGAAACGGTTGCGGGACATTCTATATCAGGTGAAACCAGCCTTGATGCAGCGCTTCGAGAAGTATATGAGGAAGTTGGAATTAAACTGGATCCTGAGGATGCAAGAATTGTAGCGACAAAAGTGACTACGAGCTTTGACGGACAGCGTCATAACTGGATACGTGATTCATACTATTTTGAGACAACACAGGAGCCGGATTTGAAAAAGGCCACAACCCAAGAGGTTATTCAAACGAAGTGGCTTTCTTTTGATGAATTCAAAGAAATGTATGAAAAAGGTGAATGCTGCCTCAATATGGGAGATCTTTATGGTTTTGAGTTAAACCCTGTACCGGATCATGAATATCAGAATGTCATCGGTCAGATAGTCAGAGGAAAAATTGATCGCCCAATGGGAAGTTACCACCCGCGTCACAAAAATTTGTACTACCCGGTCAACTATGGTTATGTTGATGGAGTAATCGGAGGTGACGGAGAAGAACAGGATATATATCTCCTGGGCGAAAGCTCGGCAGTTAAAGAATTCATAGGAAAAGTAATTGCTGTGTATCACAGATATGATGACAGTGAAAATAAATGGATTGTAATTCCTTGCGATGAAAATGGCAATGTGCCGGACAATATCAGGATTCCGAATAAAGATGAAATCTACGCACAGATTGCCTTTCAAGAGCAGTTTTATAATGGGGTTTTGGTGGAGGATAAAAATCATGGGATTATCGATGGAGCCTGCCGAAAATAGAGTAAATATGAAAACAATTACTAATGAACAGGCAAGACAATTTATTCTTTTAAAACAGGGATTGATAGGAACATATCGGTTTATCGGAAAAGATGGAGCATATGAGTATGTGCGCCAGGCAGGCTGCATACAGTATGATCCTGTAGATGTTTGCGGAAAAAATGCAGAGCTGACCTTGCAGTCCAGAGTTAAAGGATTTAAGAAATCTATGTTGCAGGATCTTTTGTATAAAGACCGCAAACTTGTGGACTATGCGGACAAAGAGTTATCCATATGGCCGACGGAAGACTGGCCTTATTTTTCTTCTTATAGGGATAGGAGCCATGAACTGGGAGAAACCTTTGAAGGGCTGGATGAACTTAAGGAGCAGGCGATATACTACATAGAGGAGCACGGCCCTGTGTCCAGCGATACTCTGCCTATTGAGGGAGAGATATTTTGGCATTCTTCAATGCATTGGAGTGGTAATTGGCATAAAAAGTCCCAGGCTGCAAGATCTGTACTGGAGCAGTTATATACAGACGGTGAACTTGTTATACACCACAAAAAGGGAAGTCGAAAGTACTATGATCTGGCCAAAAGACATATACCGGAGACAATTCTTAATGCAGATAATCCCTGTAAAAATGAAGACGATTTTATCGCGTGGCGTGTTCTTCGCAGAATCGGTGCGGTAGGTCTTTTGTGGGATAAAAACAGTACAGCACTTCTTGGAATAAACATAAATGCCGAGAAACGTAAAGGGATACTTGATAGGCTGATAACTGAGGGGGAAATAGTTCCGGTAATTGTGGAAGGTTTTAAGCCGCTATTTCATTACCGCGTAGAAGATGAAGAGCTGATGAAGCAGGTGCTTCAAGGAGATGCTGATCTTAAGCCCCGAATGTCTTTCATAGCTCCGCTTGATCCGCTGATGTGGGACAAAGCGCTTATAAAGGCTTTGTGGGATTTTCAGTATTCCTGGGAAATATATACTCCGGCTGTGAAAAGGAAATATGGCTATTACACATTGCCTATCCTCTACGGAGATAAGTTTGTAGGGCGTATCGAAGCCATACCGGATCGCAAAGAGGAAATTTTGAGAGTCAAAGGACTATGGTGGGAAGACGGAATCCGTCAGACGAAAAAGCTTAGTGCTGCGTTGGAGCGGACATTAAAGAATTTTGCGAAGTTCAATGATTGTATACTGGGAGAGTAAGGAGAACTGATCAAGATGGAGACTGGCGTATGGATGGGGCAATACGTTCGCATGTAATGATCTTCAAAGAATTGTGATTATAAGTGTGAAACAGGCTCAAATAAGTGTATTTGGGCCTGTTTCATTATAAGTATGATAGGATGATTCCGAAAAATCAAAGAGAAATAGGAGCAGTATTATGTTTTGGGATAAGATTTCACCTTTATATGATTTGTTTGAGAATGTATATAACGGAAAGGTTTATTCCGGAACCGGAAAGAAGGTTGCTGAATTTATCGACCCTTCTGATGAAGTTCTGGAATGTGCATGTGGAACAGGAGCAATCAGCATGTATATAGCGCAGAAGTGCAGGAAGCTGGTTGCGACTGACTGTGCTTCAGGAATGCTTAGGCAGGCATCAAAGAAATGCCGAAAATATTCGAACGTGCTATTCAAAAAAGCAGATATTACGAACATAAAGTGTAAGGATAGTCAGTTTGATAAAGTGGTGGCGGGAAATGTGATTCATCTGTTGCCGGAACCGGAGAAGGCATTGCGGGAATTGGAGCGTGTTGTTAAGCCGGGAGGAAAAGTCATAATTCCCACGTATATAAATATGTCCAAGGGGACGGGAACTGCGGCAGTAAAGGTCATTACGCTTCTTGGAGCAGATTTTAAGAGACAGTTTGATCTGGATTCCTACAAGCAATTTTTTGCAGACATGGGATATACAGAAGTTGAGTATTATGTGGTGGATGGGCGTATGCCTTGCGCCATAGCGGTAATCACAAAAAGGGTATAAGGAAGTTCATGGCCTAAGGCTTCACTATATAGCTTCGGTAAAAATGCCGGAGCTTTTTTCGTGCATAAAGAGTTGACAAAAAATAAGTAATATATTACATTGTTTATATAGGTAATATATTACATAATATAAAAGGAGTTCACATGAATTACGATGAAGTGATGAATATCGAAAAAGTAAATTTTGGAGATATGCCTCCTCAGCCATTTTTACTTGGATTACTCAGCGCGTTTGATAACAGATATCAGGCTGCAGCTGATGCATATTTCAAGGAGATTACCTGGAAACAGTTCTTTGCCATAATTTGTATCAACCTTTGCAAGGAACCTCCGACACTGAATGAGCTTTCTGATGTAATGGGCAGCTCTCATCAGAATGTGAAGCAGATTCTGCTAAAGCTTGAGAAAAAAGGCTTTGTCACAGCTGTTCCCGATGAAAAAGACAAGCGAAAGCAGCGGATATTTGTCACAGATAAATGCAGGGCTTTTTTGGAACAGAATGACAATAACGGTCAGCAGAGCCAGTACATCATTGGACGCATTTTTGCTGGGATCGATGAAAAGAGCCTGCAAACTACCATACAAACTATCATGAAAATGGAAAGGAACTTGAGCGAATTATGAAAACACTGATCATTTACACATCACAGACAGGTTTTACCAAAAGATACGCAGAGTGGCTTGCAGAGAGAATGAGTGGAGATCTGCTTGACCTTAAAAATGCGCAGAAAAAGAGTGCAGATTATTTCAAGGACTATGATGCAATCTGCTACGGCGGTTGGGCAATGGCAGGAAATATTGTAAAATGTAAGTGGTTTCTTGAAAAAGCTGTTAACTGGAAGAACAAGCGCCTGGCTATGTTCTGCGTAGGTGGCAGTCCTAATGACAATCCGGATGTAGAGGTTTTTCTTCAGAATGCTCTTACAGATGAGCAGAAGAAGTATATTAGAGTATTCTATTGTCAGGGAGGCTTTGACTATGAAAAAATGAAGCCCCAATACAAGCTTGCCATGAAGATGTTTGTATCAGTTCTGAAGAACAAGAAAAATGCTACTGAAAAAGAAAAGGGAATGGCCGAGAAATGTGCTTCATCCTACGACATCTCTGATGTCAAATATATAGAACCTATAGTGGATTATCTTGGAGAGGCGGAGAAAAACTATGAAAAAGTGGTATGATGAAGAATATGAATTTACTGTAGAGGTAACAGGTTTTTTACATGGAGATCATACAGAGAGATATTGCCGTAACGGTGAAGAAATCGGCGATGTTTACAGGTGTACCTATGGATGCCCGGTAAATGCGGACGGCTACGGAATCTGCTCAAAGACAATGATGATGCTGTTCCCTTTGATGGAAGCCGTTAGAAGCGGCGGTGATCTCACCAAAGTCGGTGGTGATGGGAAATACTCCAAAACTGTTGTATGTCCGGATGGCTGCGTGATCTTCAAACTGACGGCAAAACCATTGGGAAATGAAAACTTTCACACAGGTGGCTTTTATTGATGTATCAGCGAGAAAACTCCTTCCGACATAGTCGGTGGGGGATGAATCGCTGGCCCTCAGCGTTTCGCTTTGCTGTATCGTCCTGTTCTTTCATATTTTCTTTTGTGGTCATCCGTGCGCTGGCTTTCTATATATTTTTTCACTGT
>NZ_ATVV01000053.1:0-8579 GCF_000420905.1 Butyrivibrio sp. AD3002
TACTCTGGCACGTTCTATCAGTTCAGGATCGTTCTCATCGGAAAGCAGTTCTTCAAATAAAGGCATGAACAGCTTTCCTTTATAATCCTTATCCGGCCATATAATATCTACATCATAGTTCCCCAGCCTAAATCTATCCGGACATCCTACGCATTCGATATCTGTAATTCTATGAACCATATCCTTTATATCAACAAAAAATGCATGCAAAGTATCAAGCCTGTATGGCTTCCCTATCAGTTTCAGATATGCATAGTACATTATTGTATCCCTAAAAAATATATCCGTATCATATACGCCTTTATCTCTGTAGATATATCTTGGCAAATATATCTTTTTGAATTTAAAGTCCTTACACCAGTTATGTATCTCAGAAATGCCGTTGTAATGATCAACATCAAAATGTATGATCAACAATGAATCCTTACCGCTTGCCAAGTCGTCAAGAACTCTATCAGCAGCAGTCCATCAGCCTTCACCAAATTTTGCTCCGCAGTCAACCAGAAGCTTTTCATACGGATTTTTCTCATCATAATTTCTTATATTGCTTGTAATGACTGGTATATACGATTATTGATCATAATTGTAGTCCTTCATCACCCTTTAATGCGTTAAAATGTTACATTGACACCCATATATGCGCATAGTAAAATAGATGCAGTCGATAAAAAGTATGTATTACTTATTCGGCTACTACTAGAAAGAGAACATAGGACATTAAATGTTCTTAAATAAGCTAAAGAGAAGGCTAGTGATGTTTCTGGTTTTTCCAGGAAAGGTTCGCTAGCTTCTTTTTATAACAAATAGTTCTCCTGCAAATCCAGACACAATACACATCGTTCTGCATTAGTTTCATGAGCAATCTCGTCAGGATACTTTTCAAATATATGTTTGCATGCAATCCTTAGTTCATCTACAGATAATGTATTTATATTCTTCAGAACTGCCATTGCTGTTTTCCTGCAATTCGGTGCTACCTTCATATATTCATATAATTCATCAAAGCTAATAAAAGCCGGCACATTTTTAAGCGTTTTTGCAACATTTTGAGATATTATTTTGTCCAGTCTGTTATGAGCTTCTATATATGAATGCAATTTACCATCACCCGGAATATTTTGTCCCTTTACATATTTGAAAACAGGCAGAAGCCTTGTAATGGCAATATTTTTTAACCTCTCACAGCACATAAACTCAGCATCAAACTTTTTATTGTCATATATAACATCCTCAAAGATAAGCTTGTCTTCCAGCAACCCATAGCCATACTTATTCAGTATGTTTTCTCGGTATCCAATAGCTATAGCAAGAGGCTTAGCGGATAAATCCATATTTGCAAGATCGTCAATCCCAACAATTATTGATTGAGCTTCCTTAGACGACATGTTCTGGTCAACAATAGTCTTTACTACTTTTCGTGTCTCTCTGACTCTGACAGGTGACATTCCCGGGGTAATCTCACCTAATTTTTCATATACAGCACCATAATTGTCGGTCTGTATTTCTATAAATGGTATTTCTACATTATTCTTTGTCGTAATCGTTCTCTCTATTTCTATAAGTTTCTTTTCACCACGCTTATAACTGACAAAAACAAAGTGTTTTCTTATGTTATCCAATTGTTCCTTTGATAAACAACTCAAAAAATCTCCAATGATTTCTCTTACATCTTCATCAGTAAAAGAATACCCCATGAATATGATTGGGGACTCCGCAAAAAGAGTCAGCATTTTCGCAATTATCAGTTTTCTTGATTCCTTAAAATGATCATAATCATCTTTTGTTATGATTATTGACTCAGCATCTGTGGCACTTCCATGAATCTTGTATATTTCCGCAATGCCATAGCTATCTGCCGAAAATAATTCATGCTGTCGCACAAAGACTTTGAAATCCTTCGAAAACACGTGCTCTTCCAAAAACGTATCATAGTTTGTTGTAATCACCGCAGAAATTTTATTCTTCAGTTTTTTGAGCTTATCCATTTCATCCACAAGTTCAGCGGATGTATTAACTCTCTGCTTCTTAAATAAATCAGCTAAATACATTTTATAGGGTGATATCCCTCGCTTTACCCAACTTGGATTCTTCTTGTTCCCAATATTTAAAACAATCTGCCTGTCAAAGAATGCTCGGTTAAATTCTTCCTCAATAAGTGTTCCCAGGTAAATATTTGTATCAAAACATGTCATTCCCTTTCGTTTACAACTATCAATATGCTTTTGATATTGGAAAGGATCAGAATCAAATTTAGAAAATGATGATGCTAATAATTCCTCCCAAGAAGGGTATTTATATAAATATCTTTTTGATATTCCAGAACCAATAAATAAAACCGGTAACCTATTTGTCTTAACAACTTCATCTAAAATTCCCATAATTTACTCCATTTTATCTTTCCTATTGCAATATAATCTTCAGTTCCATCAACCTCTCATAATTAACTGCCGTCTTAAACACGTCATTATAGAACTGTTTACTTTTAAGCAGCTCAGATCTGATATCAAAGTGCTTATACATGTTGAAGATATGCACTTTCTCATCTGATTTGGTGATGTATATATTGTCCTGGCGATTGAAAAGGTCCAATATCTCACAATAATGAGTCGTGAAGATAAGCGTCGCATTTTTTCTGTTAACAGTTTTGTCTTTATATAAGCTGATAATGTTTTCCACCAGTGTCTTATGGAAGTGGTTTTCTATTTCATCAATCATAAGATCATAATGTATCCTCTTACTATCTATCCAAGATCTCATTTAGCGTTGTTATCCATGTCGTATCCGCATCACCAAATGAAGAAACCAATTTATTGAAATTCGAACTTCCAACAATTGATCCATCAGTTGCAATTTTGCCAATATGTTCCTTCATAACATCAAAGTTATCACTGGTAACATATTTCATGATTTCATCAATCTGATCTACTCTACCTTTATAATCCTTAATTCCTGTGTATTTCTCAATCAGCGAAGCATTTGTCTTCTTTGCCGGTGATTTGATTATTTCGTCAGTCCAGTGTTTGGAAACCACCTGCAATGTACACGGATTGGCAAATATCACAACTTCGTCAGCAGCATTATCAACACCGTGGAATTCATTGATTTTTCGTTTAATATCCTCATATTGCTCATATGGTTTCTTTTCAGTATCACAAAACACCAAAACAGCTTCATAAAAACCATTCTGATATCTATCCTGATAACGCGCAGGTATGTTGCCATTACCCTCTGCATTCACCAGAGAAATCTCATATATCTCATTCCACACATGAAGCTCATTCAGCCTTTCCAAATACTTGTACTCTTCACTACCTTCACATATAATGCATATCCTATGTTTATTTGAGATATTAGGAAGTCTATTCGCCATCAACGTTATCCCCCTTAACGTTTCCCTTGATTCCCAGAAGCGTATTTATCAATTCAGGTTCAGGCAATGCGGCAAAAGCTCCCTTACGGTATTTTTCTATGATATCTGACGTATCTCTAACTCCATTCTCTGCAGTAAAATCGGCAAGCGAATATACATAAACTCCATTATCATCTTTATCAACAAACCATATCTGCTCTTTTCTGAATAGGCGTTTGCAGTCCATAAGATTAATATCATGAACCGTACAAATCAGCTGAGCATCCGTATTGAGCTCATTATTAAACATAGCAACTGTCGCTCTTGTAAGTTTAAAGTGAATACTGCTATCAAGCTCATCTATAACAAGTATCCTTCCCTGCTCCAACGCTTCTATTACGTAGCTTGCCATCGCTGCTATTTTCTTTGTACCCGTTGAATCAAAGAGCATACTGGGGACATGAACTCCTTTATATGTGGATACCAGTCGGATCTGATCCATAAGCTTGTCAGGCAGATCCAGAACTTCTTCCTCTGGTTTTTCCTTCGTGTCACCTCTTTTAAGCTTTATCTCGTCCATCTCCACATATTCGAAATTATCCATGTAGAGGTCTGCATTTTTAATAAATCCAACAACATTTTCCCGGAGCTTATTCTTATTTTTCATAAGTTCAATCGTATGCTCCATAGGTATATTGTTCATGTTTATAATATCTATTTTTTCTGCAAGGCCGATCAGAATGCGCTTTATTTCATCTGTATGTGCAAACTTGCTTGTATCGATCAGATTGAATATTACATTATTTTTGGCGACAACAGACATCATTGTCAGTAATTCCGCATCGGCACAGGTATATTCATCCAACAAAGTATCACGTCTAAGCCAGCATATTTCCTTCTCATTGTTATACTTGTCCTTAAGAATTTCCATAAATGACTCATAAACATACTCTTCTTTTTCTGCATCATATTTAAAATCATAGGAGAACTTTCTACCATCGCTCAAAAAAGTAATCCCCAACTCACAAATATTACTTTCAGTGAAAATATTTGCCATCAGTCCATTTTGTTTATTTAGTAATACGTTTCTGATTGCTTTAATACACCTGATAAGACATGTTTTACCCGAATTATTAGGTCCATATATTCCTACTGTCTTAAGAACATTAAAATTATTTTCTCTATGCACATTTGATGCAAATTTTTTATTTCGCATGTCTGCTTTCATTGAAAACACTATCTGTTCATCAAAAGCAAAACAATTCTTTGCTCGTATCTCTATAATCATCGATTTTCCCTCCAAAACAGTCTTGTGTATTTTTAATTATAGCACTAATTATTTTTCATGCAATATTTTTACATTAAATATATTTATTGCTAAATCCTTTGAAATATGACAATTCGCAATTAAAGATCCCTGACAATAATTAAAAAAGACACTTTTTAGAATTTCTTCTAAAAAGTGTCTAAAATAAGCAATTAACTTTTATACAAAGCTATTGTGGCAATTACTCTGCCTCGTAAGGCATAAGTGCAAGATGTCTTGCACGCTTGATAGCAGATGTAAGCTCTCTCTGGTGCTTAGCGCAGTTGCCTGTGATACGTCTGGGAAGGATCTTTCCGCTCTCGGAAACAAACTTCTTCAGCTTAGCTGTATCTTTGTAATCAATAACATTGTCTTTTCCACAGAAAACGCAAACTTTCTTTCTTCTGTGCATACCACCTTTTCTTCTTACAGGAGAATCGGTTCTATCAGACTTATTGAAAGCCATTGTGGTACCTCCTTATCGAATTTCAGTTGACATCGCCTGATCATCACTTATGTGAACAATCACGGCAGATACTAATCAATTAATTGAACGGAAGTTCCTCATCAATTCCATCCGGAATATTCATGAAACCATCACCCGGATTAGAGTTACTGCTAGGAGCAGCATCAAATGAAGGTGCTGGCTGTGAACCTCCTGAGAATCCACCATTGCCGCCCTGAGCGTTCTTGCTCTCAGCAAATTCCTGATCCTCGACTACAACTTCTGTAGTGTATACTTTCTGGCCATCCTTATTGGTATAACTACCTGTCTGGATGCGGCCTGTTACGGCCATCTTGGTTCCCTTTTTCAGATACTTCTCAGCGAACTCACCAGCCTTGCCAAATGCTACGCAGTTGATAAAATCTGCTGTCTGACCATCCTGGTTGTTTCTGCTAAATCTTCTGTCTACTGCAAGTGTGTATCTTGCAATTGCAAGAGAACTCTCCCCCTGAGAATATCTCACCTCAGGATCTCTTGTTAAACGTCCCATAAGTATAACTTTATTCATATTTTTTCTCGTCCTTTTCTATTTAGGCCTCGTCCTGCTTAACAAGCAAATAACGAATGACGCCATCGACGATGCGGACACGCTTCTCGATATCAGCGGGAGCTGTAGGCTCTGCGTCGAAATGAATGAAATAATAGAAGCCTTCATTCATCTTGTCGATCTCGTAAGCAAGTTTCTTCTTGCCCCACTCATCAACATTTGTGATCTGTCCGCCGAATCTCTCGATCAAAGCCTTGCACTTGTCAACAGCTGCTGCTCTGGCATCATCTTCGATCTTTGCGTTAACGATAACGGCTAACTCATATTTTGTCATGCTTTCTTACCTCCTTTTGGTCTCTGGCTACCGTTTTCAGTACGGTAACAAGGAAATTATCACAGAGATATACTCTAGCACAAAAAATGAATTAGCGCAAGCAAAAATAAGTATATTTATGATAGTCAGAATTTCAAATGAATTGACTGAATATTCCCCTCATCAGAGCCCCTCATCCGTCAGCTTCGCTGACACCTTCCCCCGGAGGGGGAAGGCTTTTTGGATGCTTTCCCCCTAGGGGAAGGCTTTTTGGGTGCTTTCCCCCTAGTAGAAGGCTTTTTGGATGCTTTCCCCCTAGGGGAAGGCGATTAGAGTTGTCCGAAAACTTCGCCGATAGGGGCTTGGATTACGAGGTCGGCCTGGGAGTCGCGGGCGGTGGCCTGTTTGTTGATTAGAACAAGCTTGTGGCCGCGGTAGTAGTCGATTAGGCCGGCGGCGGGATATACGACAAGTGAGGTGCCGCCGATTATAAGTACGTCTGCATTGGCGATGTAGTTTACGGCTTTGCTCATTACGTCCATATCGAGTCCTTCTTCATAGAGGACTACGTCGGGTTTGATTCGACCGCCGCAGTCGCAGTAAGGGACGCCGTCGCACTCTGCCATGAAGTCAAAGTCGTAGAATTTTCCGCACTTTTCACAATAATTCCTGTGAACGCTGCCGTGGAGTTCCAGGACTTCCTTGCTTCCGGCAGCCTGATGAAGACCGTCGATGTTCTGTGTGATAACAGCCTTGAGCTTACCCTGTTTCTCCCATTCTGCGAGCTTTAAATGGGCCTTATTAGGCTCGATTCCCTTCACAAGGAGTTTATCCTTATAGAACCTGAAAAACTCCTCAGGAAGGCGCATATAAAAGCTGTGGCTAAGCATCTGTTCCGGAGGATACTTATAATGCTGATGATACAAACCATCTTCGCTTCTAAAATCCGGAACACCACTCTCCGTTGAAACACCGGCGCCGCCAAAGAAAACTATATTGTCACTGCCGTCAATTAATTCCTTTAACTCTCTGATCTTATCATCCATAGCTGCCCCCTTTTAAATACGATTAGAATCCAGCCTTCTTAAGCAAATCTGCGAGAGAAGTTGTAGCCTCTCCTTCGCTTTCAAATTCGATTTTTTCCTCGGTAATCTCTGTTGCTGCCACATCCTGCAAAGCCTTCATACTAAGACTGAGCTTACCGTCCTTTATAGCTGTAACCTTGACCTTAACCTTATCTCCTACCTTAAGAACTGCGCTGGGATGAGCAATTCTCTGATTGGATATCTGAGAGATATGCACAAGGCCTGAAAGTCCGTTTCCAAGATTGATGAAAGCACCGTAATCCTGAAGACTTTCAACCGTACCCTCTGTTACAAGTCCAACCTGTACATTGGATACCTTCTGAGCTCTCTCCTCGTCAGCTTTCTCCCTGAGGATCTCTCTTGCAGAAAGCACAAGCTTCTTATCCTTCTCATCTGCTGTGATTACTCTTACATCTATCTTTTTGCCCACAAAGTCCTTAAGTGCGTCCTCTTCGATGTAATTAAGTGAAAGTTTGGAAGCAGGTATAAATGCTCTGATACCCTCAAGGTAGCAAACAACACCGCTCTTAACAGCTTCGCTTATGGTAACAGTAACATTTTCCTTGCTCTCCAGAAGTGCCTTAAGCTTATCCCACGCAAGAACCTGGGTTGCTTCCTTCTTGGATAAAAGAATGTTGCCATTTCCATCATCAGTAGCAATAACTGTAGCCTCAATCTCATCGCCTACAGCAATATCAGTTCTGATATTGAATTTAGGGTCGTCACTGAGGTCCTCAGCCTTAATAACACCCTGTGTATAATACTTAATATCAAGGAGTACATATGTATCTTCCACACCGATTACGGTTCCGGTAAGAATATCTCCCTCTTTGATCTGTCTAAAAGATCTGTCAATCTCGTCTTTGAAATCTTCCATTGATTCCATTGTAAAAATTCCTCCCTCTTTCTTCACTAATTGGCAAATATATGCCTTTTTCCATCTGAAATAGATTATAACACCGCGGATATACCAAGAGCAAAATAAAAAAAGCCTTAAACGTTGCAAATACAACATTTAAGACTTGCTTATAAAGGTGACTGACGGATTTGAACCGACGATCAGGGAGTTGCAGTCCCACGCCTTACCACTTGGCTAAGTCACCATATGACTCCGACGAGGCTCGAACTCGTGTTACCGCCGTGAAAGGGCGATGTCTTAACCACTTGACCACGGAGCCGTGTTCCTGTCTTACAGGTTATTTCGGATTTCTCCGCTTTTTAGCTCCCCAAGTAGGACTCGAACCTACGACACTTCGGTTAACAGCCGAATGCTCTACCGACTGAGCTATTGAGGATTATCTGCCATCTGTATATGGCTTTTCCGTACCTTCAAAACCGAACACTGAATACTCATCTTAAATCCATTTCTCTCTGTTCTATATCCTTTTTGGACAAGCCCTCGACCTATTAGTACACATCAGCTGAACATGTTACCATGCTTACACCTTGTGCCTATCTACCTCATAGTCTCTAAGGGGTCTTACTGCCGAAGCAGGGATATCTCATCTTGAGGGGGGCTTCACGCTTAGATGCC
>NZ_ATVV01000054.1:0-7160 GCF_000420905.1 Butyrivibrio sp. AD3002
TCCATGCCTCCGGACGTTGCCCCGGTAAAGCTTATCAATACCTTAAAATCCCAGCTCTCTAAAGAAGTCAGGCTCAAATACCGTGAACACATAGAAAAATATCTGTGGGGAGATGCTCTTTTCTGGAGAAGGAGTTTTCTCGCTGATACATCATAATTTCAATCAATTCTCTGACAGATATATCTTTTCCATTCTTTATCACCAAGCGAATAGTTAATACCGCAAGAATCAAAGAAACTATTGTCCATATGATGTTTTTATGTATTTTCTTTTTGGGCTGCATCTTTTTACTTTCCTACCCCGCACATATCGTAGTCTGCCATGCAGGTAAATCACCGTCCTTTTCCCGTCTGTATAAACTATACCAGTTCCCCGATAAGCTTAATAGCTTCATCAACAGGAATGCAGCTCGCAAATCTTTCCGGCCACATCATCTCGTTGTAATACTTATAAGTCGTTTCGCTATTCATGTAATCATTATCGAAAGTAGAATTGGTTCCTTCGGGGATTATTACTCTGTATCCCCTTTCAAATGCTGATTTCACAGATGCATCAATACAAAAGTTAGTCTGCAATCCGACTATCATTAAGTCTTTTACACCCGAGTCACTGAGATAATCTGCTAACTCGGCATTACCAAAACAGCTGTTTACTGTCTTTATAAAAATCTTCTCATTCTCCCTTGGAGCCACCTGATCAGCTATCTCAAAATCCTCATCACCGACAGAAAATCCTGTACCCGGACCGTCATCATGCTGAACATAAATAACCTCAACATCATTCTTCCTTGCAGCATCGATAATACTTGTCACATTCTTTATAAATCCGTCGAAATTATATAGTCTTTCGTCGGTAATTCCTTTTTGTATGTCTATAACAATAAGTTTCATAATATACCCCCATCTGCTCTGATTATCATAGCGCTTTCCTAAAGAATCTGTTCATGGTACTGTGAACTACCGCGTCAGGGCGCTCTATTTCTTTATACCCCTTCTTTTCATAGATATGAATTGCAGCCTGAAGATTGTCATGGGTCTCCAGATACGAAACTTTGTATCCCGCTTCTCGCATCCTCTCTTCAATAAAGTCTATCATTTCGTATCCAAGCCCTGATCCTTTTGCTGCATCCGTAAGATAGAGCTTCTGGAGTTCAGCAGTATCTTTCAGCGGTTCAAATCTGTCATATCCAATTCCACCGATAACCTCTCCATTATCGCTCTCGATGACAAAATATCTCCTATTATCATTGCCATAATAATCGCTAAGATGGTCCAATCCTGCGTCAAAATAAACTGTTCCCGGAATATCAAGATTAAACTGTTTAAGGTTGTCCCTGACAAGCGCAGCAACAGCAGCATTGTCAGCCTCTGTAATCTCTCTGAATTTATACATATTTTTGCAAAGCCTCATATCTTATTTTCTTACTGCTAATTTCGGATTCCCATTGCCTGCATTTCAAGCCTGTATGGTGTAACTCCGTCCATAGGTTTCAGCACACCATAAAAACCTGAAAGAATGCGACTTATTTCGGAGCCACTCAAGTATTTCCTCCGTCTGGTCAATAAATACCGGAAGTCCTATGTACTCAAGTTTATCTGTATCTACATTCATTTTCTTTGCAGGTGAAAGAATAATCCTCATCACAGTTCTCCAAACATTTTTTCAAAATCATCAGCTGATTTCACTTTTTCCATAAGATTCCCCATCCCTACTGATCAAATAAATCATCAAGCGTTATTATATTTGGAGAAAGTTATTATTTTTTGGCTATTTTATCCAATTATAATGTTGGCGCTCCATTTTCCCTTAGCATCACATAGCCGGTATCATAGTAATACTATAACAAAAAAATCAAGCCACTGTCTTCTTCTAAAATAGTGTATAGCAACTCATACATTAATAGACACTAATCTAATATTTATATTTGACATGCATCGAATATTGTGATATTTTATATGCATCAAACATCTATTAGACAAATATCTAACCCGGGAGAACACATATGAATGCAGAGATTCGTGAATTATTACAGAACAGAAACTATCGTAAGGACTTATCAGCAGAGATCATCAACCGCTTCGGAGATTCAGTGGATGCCATCGCGTCTTCATGGATCGTATATGAGATCACAGGTCAGGCCAGCTGGTCAGCTCTTATTTATGCCCTGAACCGCATCCCTACAATTATACTGACTCCCCTGGCAGGTCCCTGGGTTGAGCGCAAGAATAAGAAGATGATTATGGTGATCACAGATCTTATCAGAGCTATATGTGTAGGGCTCCTTGCAACAGGACTTCTCATGGGATTTCTGAATGCACCGATGATTGCGGTACTGAGCCTTGTGATCTCCAGTGCAGAGGCCTTCAGAGTTCCTGCTGGAACAGCTCTTTTCCCACAGATCGTTCCCGAGCATCTCTATGGCGAAGCCATGTCTATCAGCAAAGCTGCTTCCGGTACCGTTGAACTTGTAGGTACAGCCGTCGCTGCTGTAATAATCGCTCTTATCGGCAGCTCAGGTGCCATCTACGTTGACATGATAACCTTCATACTTTCAGCTCTTATCATCCTCTCCATGAAGCTTAAGGATGACAGTAACAAAAATGCAGAGCGTTTCAATGTTTCCGGATATATGAGGGATCTTAAGGACGGGTTTTTATACTGTGCCACCAAGAAAAGGCTTGTTGCCATCACCATGATCATTCTTTTCTTAAACGGAATTATGGTTCCATTGAACAGCCTTCAGACTCCTATGGTCAGCGAACTGCTTCATGGCGATGCATTCTTTCTGTCAGCCTTTGGCGCTACCTTCGTTGCCAGCATGCTTGTCGGTTCATTGGTTTTCCCTATGATTTACAAGCGTTTGGATGCAAAAATGGTACTTGTAATGGTTTCAGTTGCTATTACCGCCGTATATTTCATCCTCGTTGCCGCATCACCGCTTTACACCAATCGTTACGTCGCTCTTGGTATCCTTGTTGTACTTACCGTGATTCTTGGCCTTTTTGTAACAATCGCTAACATGTTCCTTGGCGTTGAATCATATCGTATAATTGATAAAGAATATCTTGCAAGAACATCAAGCATCGGAAATGCCCTTGGGTCAGCCATCATGCCCGTAACTGCAGGACTTATCAGTGGTTTACTTAAGTTCTCAAATGTGGCACAGATATTTCTTGGCGCCGGGGTTGTGGCAATCGTGTTCTGCATCGTTCTTATTGCAAAAGGTAATCTTGAAGAACAGGAAACTACAGATAACGCAGACATGAGGGAGGCAGCATGAATCATTTTCATTTAGAAGTTCAGTACGTACATGAAAGTATTACATTACTTAATATGATTGCTCAACCGGCAGGCTTTGAAACAGAATATATGAACAGGCTTGCCGCAAGATATGGCATCACGCCGGATGAGGAAGCAAAAAGATATGTGGAACTACTCCAGGAAATCGAAGACGCTGCTAGAGCAGAGTTTTCCAAGGATTCTGAGGATATTCGCTTTTTCTGCGGCATGCCAAAGCTTAGCGAAAGCATAATCTCCTTTGCCAATGTTCTGATGCTGGTAGGAAAAAGCGTCTGGCGGGAGAGCTCTGTCTCAAAATATTATGATGAACTTAAAGATCTTTCCGAAGCTGAATACAACAGAAATTTCTATGATGAGGTTAAGGCCTTTGGCTCCCGTACGGTTGATGAGGAGGCTGAAGACGAAATATCTGCCCTGGAGATATTTGATCTGATACAGCAGATGGATTTTTCCGATGCTGAAAAATTGCACCTGCAAAAGCTTTATATTCATCATAAGGAATACTGTGAGAAGTTTGCCTCACTTATGGAGCGTTCAGCCAAGGTTATTAAGAAGTTTGAAAAAAAACTTATTGCTAAGGGAAAACGGGTAGCTGAACACTTCGAGAGTCTCCTTAACGGGACATCAATGGCAGCATATATAATGAATGAATTCTATGGTGATCATGAATCCGGGAATAATTTTGATGAATGTGATATCTATATCACTTATATAAAGGGTGTTTCAATGGGACTTTCCTTTAAGATGGCCCCTAAAGCGATAGTCAACATCGGGGCTATCTTTGATCCATCCATCAGGATTGAAGACGTTCTGAAAAACCAGGCCACCCTAGATGAAGACAAGGTGCTCCTGATGCTCAAGCTCCTCGCAGATAAGAGTAAATTTGAGATTTTGTCAGCTACAGTGGACAAGCCCGCATACGGTGCGCAACTGGCATCAATGCTGGGCCTTACCACTGCTACTATATCTCACCACACCTCAGCTCTCCTTGATCAGAATCTGCTGACTCTGGATAAGGTAGACACTAAGATATACTACCGTGCTAACCCCGATATGATTCGTACCTTGATTAACTTTGTAAAAAAGGAATTATTGCACGAATGAATTCCGCCTGAGCACCAGCTACTCCTCAAGAGATTCTCTGAAGAATTCTGGCGGCATCCGGGGTTAAACCAATACCGTCCATCACAACTCACCACAAATTATATAGAAATACTAAAAGAACTCACTTATAGTCAGCCGACACTTCTATAAAAGACCTGTTACCATTGATGTAATCTGTATATGCCGTCTCAGCGTCTTTTCCATGGAACACCTTGCAAAGTCCGCACATATCGCAATCTGCAATACATGGAAACCTCTCTTTTATATATGCTCTACGTTCTTCAGTTGTAGAGTCTTTTATCTCAGGTGCATTTAACATAAGTACATATCCTCTCAATGAATCTGCCTGTCCTGGCGATATTTTTCCATGTATTCCATGTTTATCTCGCGGATTTCCTTTTTGCCATCAATATAGTCCTGATAAATATCCCAGGGACTTCCCCCGCCAAGCCAGCAAGATGAGCAATTCTCGCAGCCGCCACCGCAATCGAGAGAGTTTTTCACAATCTGCTCCCTCTCTTCTCTTGTTGTATCCTTGATCAGAATTGATTTTCTTTCCATTAGCACCGCCCTCCTTAGGCTAATGATGCCTATTCACTCCTTGTATTCCGGTTCCCCACTGCTTATAAAATGTATGTTTCCTGCTTTCCTCCCACAAACGGTAACTTTCTTCAAATTTTCCGTTCCATATACTATCTCAATCATGCTCAATTTCGAGTAAATCAAGAAGCTTTACAAATGTATCCTGTCCATCAAGACAAGTATCTATGAGCCATCCTTTTTCATTTCTCCATTCCTTGAGCCCTCTGTAGTAGTAGTTCTTCTTGGAATCCTCAATGATGAATGGCACAATATTGTGTCTAAGGCATTCCTTTAATGCTACAAGCCTTCCTACCCTTCCGTTTCCGTCCTGGAATGGATGAATATATTCAAACTCAGCATGAAGTGCTATTATATCTTCTACTGTTACAATCTTTTTTAAATTATACTCTTTAAGAAGTGCCTCCATATGCTTATGCACTTCAGATGGTTTCGAAGTCTCTCTGCCCCCTACGACATTTGCACGTTTTTTATAATCTCCAACCGCAAACCATGACAAAGTTGAATCCTTTGTATCATGCTTTATTATGTAGTGAAGCCTTTTGATTATATCCTCTGAAAGTTCTTCCTCTGCTATATCTATTACATAATCAATTGCGCGGAAGTGATGCACTGTTTCAAGAATATCATCAACAGGAACGCCAACGCCGATATCAACTGTATCAGTTTCGAAGATATGCCTTGTCTGATCTTCTGAAAGCTTACTTCCTTCGATATGATTGGAATTATATGTCACTCTTACCTGTAGCTCATGATAGAGCCCTCCAGGAAGCTTTATATCTTTTTCTTCACGAAGCAACTGCAAGATTTTATTATCTGAAACACTTTTCATTAAAAAGTCCGGATCTTTTCCGAGATATGCTGCTATCTTTTTTATGCTTCTTGGCGACAACTTCTCACCCTTTGCAATTTTAGCCACAGTTCTTGTAGACAGACCAAGCTCAGTTGAAAGCTCAGTCTTACCAATTCCTCTTTCCTTTAGTGCATTTTCCAAACCTTCATATGAGATCATATTGTACTTCCCTCCATAATCTTTACTTATTTTATCTTTTGGCTTCTAAAAAGTAAAGATTATGAAAGACTTTTGGATAAAAAGTAAAGCTAAGAAAATAGCCAGTTCTGCAGTTTTACAGAATTGGCTATAAGTACATTTTACTGAAAGTTAAAGCGTATGATAGTACGGACAGATATTCTCGTAATGCCCGTCTTTCATTCTGAATCCATCTGGAATTGTTCCCAACTGCACAAAGCCTAATCGCTCATATAAGTGTCTCGCACGCACATTACTCTCAACTACAGCATTAAACTGCAATACTCGAAAACCGAGTTCTTTACCTTTTGAAAGACAGTCGATTACCATTTTCTCTCCAATATGTAACCCACGACTCTTTGAGCTTACCGCATAGCTGGCATTACAAATATGCCCACATCTACCAACATTATTCGGATGCAAAATATATAATCCAACAATATTTCCATCGTCATCAGCCACTCCTGTATAGCTCTGCGACTCAAAGAACTCTTTCCCAGACACAGCATCAAGAAAATCTTCCTGAGGAAATGCCATTCCCTCTTCAACCACCTCATTCCAAATGTCTATCATCTGCTGAATGTCTTTTTCTTCATACTCACGAATTATCATTTTAAGCGCTCCTTGTCCCTGGATTAGTCATACATTTGCGTTAGCCGCATTGTATCCGTTTTCAAATTTCCTGCCATTATCATATGTCTCAATCTCAGATGCTGATAAATCGCCTTTTCCGTCATAACGATAAAACCGTCCGCCTTCAGCTATAAACTCCAAAATACAGTAATCTTCATCTTTTGTCATGTTTTTACCCCCGTAACCAGCATGGTAGTGTCAAATTAACTACCCATTTTTAGTTCTAAAACCTTGATTTATCGGGAGTTCAAAATAAAAAGAGCATTGACCTCCCTTTTTGGTATAATGTCAGCGACCAAACTCACAAAATAACCAGGAGACAATGCTCGTGAACATTATACTTTATTTACTTCAAATCATTCAACAACTCTATCAGCAAAACTGCTGGCTGATTAATTTCATCTGCAGATATATACCTCTAAAGCAGTGGGCTTTCGATGATTCTCATTCTCCCAAATATCAAAAGTTCAAAGTCGATGAACTCCCTAAGATT
>NZ_ATVV01000055.1:0-6758 GCF_000420905.1 Butyrivibrio sp. AD3002
GCCTTTATTTGAAGAACTGCTTTCCGATGAGAACGATCCTGAACTGATAGAACGTGCCAGAGTAGTACTAAAATCAGAAATATGAATGAGTGCAGTGTGGCAATAAAGATAGATGATGAGTTACTTGCATTAGGAGATATTACACCCAGAATACTTAAGCGCATTAAAGGAAGATATGGAAATTCATACAATATACTGAAGGTGCCACATCATGCAACCAAGTCGTATTATTATAGTGGGCTTCCAAAGAGCAACTATAAACTTATCTCTAACAGCGGCCCATATAGGATGGATTGGTCAATAGACGGAAGATATTATGATGCAAAAACCTGTATCTGTATAAATGATAATCCAGCTAGGTGTGATAGCCTTGCTAGGGAAATGTTGCGGAGAATGTGGAATAAAGATCATATTCAAAGAGGCTGCGTTGTTGCAGCCTCTTCGTGCATTATCTTTACTTTAAGTAAGCTCTAAGTTGTTCAACCAAAAGATACACCATTGTGCCGGGTGCATAAGAGGAAGGAGTATCAATTCCTTCTCTAAAGTTTTCCATCCGGCGCTTGGCATTTTTGATAGCAGCATCGACACCACCAATAGAATCCAGAAGATCATATAAATCTATTAGATTTTTTGCATATCCGTCTGCAGAGAGGCTATATTGTTTGAAAAGTTCATCAAGTTTTTTGTTCCATTCATGCCGTTGTAAATCAGCATCACTATAACTAAAATGCAGATAAATCCAGTATTCAAAGCTCTGATTACTCCATCCGATGGAGTAACCTTTGCTTATTCCTGTAGCAATAGCAGAATCAAAATCCGGAAACTCATCTTTATCAAAAATAACCCAAATGTTTTGGTAGATAATTTTCGCTTTGTTTACATATTCTTCTGTGATTTCAATTAGTCGCCCGGTAGAAGCTCCTTGCCCATAAATGTCAATTTCAGGAACTTCAATAATGTCCACAGTTCCACCAATTTGTTCAAGAATACGCTTTTTTAGACCATTAAAGTAATAAGGTTCAGTTTTTTCACCTTTTGTAATGATAAGATATGAGTTTGCTTTAGGTGTTTTGAAATCATGGGTTCGCTTTTTTCTATCGGCCCTTCTTTTCTTAAAAATATCATCGCTTCCCACTTAATCACCTGCTTCCACTGTATAGTCAGACAAAGAAGGGATTCCTCCATAAACTCCTGATAAATAGTCTTTTTCAAATGATGCATCTGAACGAATCTTGAAATCAGATAAGGCAGAAAGACTGGAATCCCCATAATCATCCTTTTGAACAAACCAGATCTGATCTCGCCTGAAAAATTTTCTGTCTAAAAGAGTTGTGTCATGTGTTGTATAAATAAGCTGAGCACTTGAGTCCTTGTTGTTAAATAAATCAATTACAAATTTAAGGAGAAGAGGATGAAGCTTGATATTCAACTCGTCTACGATCATAATGCCGTTTCGCATAATGATTGAAGAGGCAATAATAAAAATAATTATGCTTTTTAAGGTGCCCTGCGATTCGTTATACAGATTTAGCTTATATCTCTTTTGATCCTTGCCGTTATGATATGTAAAAAACTCAATCTTTTTGTCGATTGTATCGTATGAAATATCCCGAATACCAGTATCAATAGCAGTGAGAAACTTGATGAGCTCCTCTTTATTATTATCTATTACATCTGGCAGGAAGCGTTCCATAACACGGGGATTTTCATAAAAGCGAGTATCTACAATCATCATGTGAGAAATTTCATCAAATACCTTATGAAATACTCTTGTTTTAAGAGATAATCTGCTGAAAAAAGTCAGAGCAAGAGCTTCTTTTGAAATCTGATTCTTATATCTGTCACATTCTCGTCTGACCGAAGCCCCCATTTTAATCTCTTCAGTAGTGCGCTCTAAAATTATAGATTTACGGTTGCTCTCAAAATCCCTGACATAGAGCCATTCACTAATAATTTCTTTATCATCAAACTCAAATCCATAGCTATATTCTGCGGAATCATCACAGACAATAATCTGATATTCAGAGGGAGAGAAATCATCATCAAAAGCAAAAGGATTATAATATTTTTCCAGAATGTTATCCTCAATCTCACCGACTGCATTCATAGAGCGCATAACGATATTTTGGAACATCTGTATACCATAGTAGAGGTTTGATTTTCCACTTGCGTTTGCACCATAGATTGCTGCTACTCGTAAGAACTTTTCTTTTGTTCCTTGGATTAGATTGTACTGATGTTCCTTATATGCTGGTATGGATGTCATATCAAGAGTGATTTCATCTTTAAAAGACAAAACATTCTTCATAGAAAACTGAACTAGCACGGCATGAACCTCCTATTATTCCTATCCTATTCTGATAATAAAATAACATTTTATGTTTACTACGTCAATAAAATTACGGAAAATTCACAAAAATATTGATGTAAGCAACATATAGTGATATTCTTCATATAAATCAGATAAAAATACAATATCTTGAGTAGTGCTTATCGGTTGTAAAAGGATACTTGTTTATATGATAAGGAAGATAATTATGGCAACATGTACAGCACCAATTAATGGACACAGAACGGAGAGTGGTAGAGCTAATTGTCATGTTTGCGGAAAAAGAGGATATGGATACAGGACATACAGAGAATACAGACCGTATTATAGTTATTCAGGATATGGAACAGGAGTAACGAGGAAGAAAATCAGTGCGCCATGGTCTCCGGTTGGATCAGGTGCGTCATATACATACGAAGAGGTAAGATCATTAACGCCAATTCGAAATAGCGTTGTTCAGAGAGCATCGAATCCTGAATATTATGATGTGTTCTTATGTCATGTTTGGGATGACCGTAAAGAATGCGCGAAATGTAATGTAACGGCAAAGAAGAATGCTATTACTGGCTAATGAATATAAACATAAGTATTTTAGAGATAATTATGGACTAAAAAATTACGATTGGCACCCGATGCTCGCCGTATGTTAAAGGAGCAAAATATACACATTGTATATTTTGTTCCTTTTGTGCTAGAATAAAAATGAAAGGTGGTAAGGGTTATGGGAGTATATTTGCTTAATATATCAATGTCAGGTATCAAATGTTTAAAGAAAAGCATTACTTTGGACTTTTATGGGAAAACTGTGAATAAGAATTTTAAGACGGATGAATATAGGGTAAAAGGCATTTATGGTGAAAATGGAGCCGGTAAGTCCGCAATAATTACAGGGGTTGCAATATATAAAAGCCTGCTGCTGCGGGACAATTATCTTAGGGAAAGTAAAGTCCAGGAGAAATTGCATGAACTGATAAATAAGGTATCGAAGAATCTCAAGATATCATGCGAGTTCGTCATTACAGGGGCAGATAAAAAAAGCATATTTCATCATGAGATAGAGCTTGTTCAGGATCAGAATGAGTCATTTGTAATAACACATGAACTTCTGCAGCTAAAGATAAATAATAGCAAGAATATGTATAAAACAGTTTATGAGACATGTGATGGTATGCTTTCCTACGTGTCATATTTGGATGAAAATGAAGAGCAGGATATTCGTAATAAATCTATGAATCTGCTCTCGAGGCAAACACTGCTTTCTCTAGTAATTGCTAAAACAACTGACCTAAAAGGCTTCTTGGATGGAGAGTTCTATAATAATTGCTTTATGGTTGCTATTTTTGGCGTGTTATTAACTACTCATTTTGACAAAGAGGATGAGCACGAACTGTACTTCCAGCAACTTCGAATTGAGCAATTAAGGAGAGAAGATGCTGAAGAGAAGGCTTATATTGATGAACTTGAAAAAATGATGTTAATAAGTACAAATAAACCGCGTAGAATGCCCAAAGAGCTTTATGGAGAGTTTGAAAAATATACGAAGCAGCTCACAGACTTTATTAAAGTTTTTAAGCGTGATTTAAAGAGCATTGATATTAAAAAGAGTGAAGATGGTGACATTTTACAATGCGAATTAAATTTGAATTATGGTGAATATGCTGTTAATGAAGAATTCGAAAGTACAGGAATAAAGAAACTTATCGAGTTGTATAATAGCCTGGCTCTTGCAAGCATGGGCGGAATAGTATTTATCGATGAATTGGATTCTAACATAAACGATGTATATCTCTGCAGACTGATAGAGTATTTCATGTACTATGGGGAAGGTCAGCTTTGTTTTACTTCGCATAATATCGATCCGATGATGGTACTTAAAGATAACAAGAAATCTATAGACTTTCTGACGGGTGAAAACACGATTGTTCCGTGGACGAAAAATGGAAACTACACACCTGATGGAAGCTATAGAAACGGAATGATAAAGAATATTCCGTTTAATATTGAGCCGTCGGATTTTATTCAGATATTTGCGAGGGAGTAAATGGCAATTCAATTGATTTTTGTAGTAGAGACCAACAGGCAGTGTGGCTCGGATGACATTTATATAAGATCAGCTATTAACAGATTCTATTGCCAAAGAGTAACTATAAACTTATCTCCAACAGCGGTCCATATAGGGTGGATTGGTCGATAGACAGAAGATATTATGATGAAAAATCCTGTATCTGTACAAATGAAAATCCAGCTAGGTGTGACAGCCTTGCTGCGGGTATGAAAGAATGCGCAAAATGCAATGTAACGGCAAAGAAGAATGTTATTATTGGTTAATGCATATATGCATTGGTGTTGTTGACTGTACTTTTTGAAAATGCTAGAATAAAATTACCTGACGGGTAATTTTGCGCAAGGAGGTGCAATATGTGGAGATAGTTTACCAGAATAAAAAGGTCGAGAAACAGTGCACAGGTTTAAAAGAAGCGAAGAAGCTTTTTGGTGGAAGTGAGGCATTAGCACTTAGTTTATTAGCTAGAATAAATGCTATTGAAAAAGCAGAAACGATAAAGGATATAGTTGTTCAGAAACAGTTTAGTTTTCATAATCTGCATAATGTCGGAAAACAGAAATTAGATGGTTATTTTGCAATTGATGTAAAGACAAGAAAGGATCCATGGAGAATAATACTCAGACCATTGAATAATGAAAGAGAACCATTCATACCATGTAACATAGATGAAATAGCAGAAGCAGTAGAGATAGTTGAGATTAAGGAAGTGAGTAAACATTATGAGTAGTTACATTGAATATAAGGATAAAGTGGCGTTTCATCCTGGGTATTATATAAAAGAAATGGTTGAAGAAAGTGGGCTTACGCAAGAAGATTTTGCAAAAAGACTTGATACAACACCTAAAAATCTTAGCCTTCTAGTTAGGGGGGAGCAAAATCTTTCTGTTGATATTGCTATGAAACTATCCAGATTGTCGGGAACATCAATAGGATATTGGCTCAACTTGCAAAAAGGATATGAGGAGCTTAAGGCAGAATTTGCATCGGATAAAGAGCTCGAAGAAGAACGCAAGGTTTTTGATTATCTTGATTATAGGTATTTTAGAGATAATTATGGACTTAAAAATTATCCCAAAAACAAAGAAAAGCAAATAATTGAAATCAGGAAATTTCTAGAAGTATCAACAATAAGAGTACTACCCAAAAAAGATATGGCAGCAAATTTCCGAAGTAAATTCAGTGATATGTCTGAAAGTAATATTGCTAAAGCAAATGCAATGGTTCAGATAGCAACAAACTACGCATTGAAGATTGAGGCTCCCAAATATGACAAGAAACGATTTGAGAGAGCAATAGAATTCGCACTTACTCAAACGGCTAATCATAAAGACTTTTATGATGTAATCCGGAATGAATTCATGAAAGCAGGTGTAATATTTATTATTCTTCCCAATATGCCGGGATCTAATACTAGTGGTGCTACTAAAAAAATCGGAAATAATATAATGCTCATGGTTAACGACAGAAGAGGATATGCGGATACAATCTGGTTTACTATGTTCCACGAAATAGGACACATAATAAATAGTGATTTCGGGATTTCTTTTGATGAAGAGGAAGGTGCGCTGGAAGAGAAAGCAGATTTGTATGCTAGAGATATGCTGATTCCGCCACAAGCGTATTGTGAATTTATAAGTAAGAGGAATTTTGATATTGAGGCTATCAAAGAATTTGCAAAAGAAATTGATCGAGACCCTGGTATAGTTTTGGGGAGACTCCAGAATGACAAAATGGTCGGTTATACAAATAAAGCATTAAACTCATTAAGACATAAATACAAAGTTAAAATAATAAATTCATGCAGTTATTGAAATACATCATGGAATAGAAAATGGAAAGCAGACTTGAGGAAACCAAGTAAAAAGACATTGGCAAAAAATCAATTTGATGCTGAAAAAATGATTATACTTTGGCATGAAAAATATGGGTAATTGGGTTAATCAAGATTAGTAGGGATCAGTACAAGCGACTGGTCCTTTTGATTAAACGGGAGAAGGCTATGAAATTCAAAATGTTTGAAGTAAACTTTGGGGAATCAATACTATATTATGATGAGAAGAATCCGGAAGAAAAGCTTCTGGTTGACTGCGGCGCAAAATTTGGTGCAGGCGGATGGATTGCAGCTAACAGAGTTATTGGAAGTTTGACATGTGGTAAGGATTCGCTGTTAATAACACATTTTGATGTTGATCATTACAACGGCATTTCTGAGATACATAACTGGTGTAAGGACTTTAAATTCAGAAAGATATATTTGCCAAGATATATTTACAGAGATAAAGGCGTATATGATACGGATATATTTTTTAGGGATACAATAATGTACTATGCATATCTGAAACTGATAGGGAAGCCATACAGGCT
>NZ_ATVV01000056.1:0-5989 GCF_000420905.1 Butyrivibrio sp. AD3002
ACATGCCCTGTTCTTTGGGATGCACTAAGCATCCCAAAGGTTCATGCCGCTCTGCGGCATAACAGAAACCTCTTCCGACGCAGAGTCGGTGGAGGTAGTTCATTTTCCTTGCGGCAACAATAATCCATTACATTGCATTATCAGATTAATGAGGAAGGCTGGAGCTTTGTCACGTAAGCTCCAGCCTGGTTTTAATGAAGAAAAGTTTGTGTTCTTATGAGGGGGTTAAGAGATGTTTTTTGTTCTCTTTATTATATGATACAGATAAAATCGTAAGAGAAAGTGACCGATCTGTGTAAAATGTGTGAAATCCTCCTGCGAGACATCTCTGTAAATCGCCGGGTTAGAAATATATATCTGATGATATCGCAACAGAAGGTATTTTTATGGGATATCAGGGTGAGTATACTAAAGAAGTCGTATGAAATCAGTTTTTGGGGAGGGAAAAATAATAGACTAAGCAAAAGGGAAAGCTCCGGGTTCTGCACTGGTCATCCAACCCATTCCATGGGAGATATGCAGTATACCGGAGCTATATCCATAAACTAGAGATACTATCATTTATTTTATTCTTAGGAGAATATCTTTGTAAACAATTGCTTTTTAGCATATCGCACGGTATTGCGATAACAGACTGTAAATTTGAAAGTGCAATTGGATATTACTTTCAAAACCAGCTGTTTTTCTTAACTTTGGTACTAGGAAATCCGGTTGCAGCAAGATAGAATTAATATAACAAGGAGCGAATAACAGCCTCCACATAGGAAAACACAGAGACCAGATGATGACGAGCGTTGGCATGGCTTGCTGTTGTCTGGTCTCGCCAATTAATCACCTCTGATGGGCGTTTTCACTGGAAGCGGCTGGCACTATGCATCTTTATAATCATCAGCTGTTTCTCCGGTCACCTCGCAGTACTTCTTCAGAAGGTCACTATCTGAAAGAGCCTTTAGTTCATCGGCATTTCCGTGACCAAATTCTACTATAACTCCAATAGCTTTTTCTCTGAATTCATCACTCATAGGCGTTCTCCTTTTCATATAGTTGCAAATTTTTATTCATGAAGAATCACTTCCTGTCAGAACAGGAAAAACTGTATACAGGCAAATACAGCGGCGGTTATGAAAAGAACGCCTGCAATTAAAAGCTTTTGCCTAAGCGCAGCAGTATCTGTATATTTCCCATTGAATTCGATTGTATCTATTATTTTTGGATCGTTTTTATTAAATGGAATTATCTTTGCCATAACTGTTCCCTCTTAAGCTGACAATAGACTTCTTGTTTTGAAAATATTAGCTTCTAAATGTGACCATTGTGCGATAAGGGCATAAAACATTTATAAAAAAAGCTGAAAGAAAATGTATAATGGTTTTAAGAAGAAAATGAGAGATGAGAACATTAAAGAGAGCATATAAGAACTGAAGCAAAAAGGAGGAAGCCTATGAAGAAGATACTTCAGCTTGTCAGCGATGATTTTGAGGATCTTGAACTGTGGTGTCCCGTCATGCGCCTTAGGGAAGCGGGATGCAGGGTTGACTTGGTAGCGGAAAAACCGGGACTTTATCATGGAAAGTATGGAGTCCCGTGTGAAGTATCCCTGTCATTTCATGATGTTGACTCAAAGGATTATGATGGTATCCTCGTCCCTGGGGGCTGGGCGCCTGATAAGCTAAGGCGTTTTCCGGATGTCCTACAGATAATAAGGGAGATGAATGATGACAGCAAGCTCATCGGGCAGATATGTCATGCAGGATGGGTGCTTGCTTCTGCCGGTATTTTAGCAGGACGTAAGGTCACAAGTACTCCTGGTATAAGGGATGACCTTTTAAATGCAGGCGCTATTTGGCTCGATGAGCCATGCGTTGTTGACGGGAATATTGTATCAGCAAGGAGACCACCGGATATCCCGGACTACATGAAAGCCCTTGTGGATGTGCTGCAAAGGCAATGATCAGCTTCGATCAAATGATATAACGGGTTCTATTCGTGTTTAGCATGAATAGAACCCGTTTTTTATGCCTGGCAGCACCTTTCCCCGGAATTATCATCATATGAAATACCATTTTCACCCCGAATTTAAACTCAAGTACAGCTTGAATAATTAATTGAAACATAAAGCTGCTCTCGCTAAAATAATAGTGAATATAGAATTATCATTAAACTGTAAGGCAGAGAACTCTCATAAATAGCAGGGAGGGTAAAGATGAGCATAGGTAGTAATATAAAGGGCTTAAGAGAAGACAGGAAATATACTCAGGAGCAGGTTGCAGATGCGCTTGGAGTTACTTTTCAAGCCGTATCGTCCTGGGAAAGAGACGAATATAAACCGGATACTGAAAAACTGATCAAGCTGGCGGAATTTTTTGATGTATCAGTCTCTGCAATTGCAGAAGAGAAGAACAATACATTTAAGACGAAAGAAGCCATCTACGATTGGGAGCACATGAAGACTTATGTAAAGACAACCGCCAGGAATTTCAAGCTTCCCAATACGTTAAAAGCTGTTGATTATGCGATAAAGGCCCATGAAGGACAAAGCAGAAAGCATTCTTCGATTCCGTATATCTATCACCCGCTGAATCTGGCCTGTCATGCATTATCTATGGGAATAGTGGATGATGCTGTAATAGCAGCCTGCCTTCTGCATGATGTAATTGAAGACTGTTCTGTAAAACTGGATGACCTTCCTGTTGACGATGAGATAAAAGGATTGGTAAGCCTGTTGTCCTGTGAAAAAACAAATGACCAGAACCGTAAAGAGATCATAAGCAGCTACTATGAAGCCATTTCTGGAAATCCCAAAGCTTCGCTCATTAAGTGTATGGATAGATGCAATAATCTCACGACAATGCCATGGGGGCTTAGCCGAGACAGAATATATAGAATGATAAAGGAAACGGAAGAGTATTATCCGGTTTTGCTGAAGACCATAAAAGATACTACTGAATATAACAATGCAGCATGGCTTTTAAAGTACCAGATGGAGAGCATGCTTGATATCTATAAAAGACTGCTGTGATTGTATCTTGTCTGATTCGGGAAGAGAGGGTTGTAACTATGAAACCTGTAGAATTTTTGCAGCACTATCGGAATAATGCAGATTTTTACTATCCTATGATCGACCATGAGCGAAGGTACTGGCCCAAGGTTAATAATATCGGGGATATCAATATAGGATGGGATTGCGGTGCGATCGGAAGACGTCCTTATTTTCTGGAATGCTGGTCTGGCGAAGGGACTACTATGATAACCATCTTTATCTCAACGATTGGAATTGAGGAATACACAGTAGAAGAGATTGAAAAGATGCTCATCGGCTCAGGGCTATACTCCCAAAAAGAAGGATACAGGCAGGCCAAGGCAGTATCGGTTAAGGATTCAAATGATAATTCCTTCTTTTCAGTAAACATCGTTGTTGGATTAGAGGAAGAAGATGCTGTGATAGAGGGCCCTATAATCTATTCATTTATCAAATTGAATGAGTTCAATGGATATGCAGAAGTCTAAACTGCATTCAGGTGATTTCCTAGTTGTAAAACATCAAAATAGGCATGCATATACTATCTATTATATTAAGGATGGTGTAGTTACTGCTGGAGGTACCTATACCGGATATCTGCCAAGCGACGACATTTGGATAGATGGATTTGATTTTGCAACTACGGCGTATACTTTTAATTCGAAGGATGGAGCCAAGAAGGTGTGGGAAATCTTTTATCCGGGTGATTACGATGAAGATGTTATCACAATTACCTATGAGGGTCAGGAACCTCAGAAAATATCTGACAGTGAGGAAAGAGCTCTTTTTTCAGAGGAAATACTCGAACCGGCAGGCATACAGTGGAAGACGTTTAACAAAGGCACAGAGGTTGCAAAAGATTAGTCGTTTGATACTTAATCGCTGGTGTATTTGATATTAATGAGTAATAATTATATTTGGAAATTGCTCTGAGGAGAGCATGTAATATCAACTTAAATTGTGCGGGGGTATATATGAGAAACAAGACATCTATTCTTAAACTGGCGGCTGTACCATTATTGGTGCTTTCTTTAAGCGGGTGTGGTATAGGAAGCAGCGTGGAAGGTTCTGAGGCACCTACAGAATCCAGCGAAACAACAGAAACTGTTAGTGATAACTCGGAAGAAACAGCTACAGCTGATACTGAAAAACTTGCAGAAGACGTGGATTCCACCGCTCCTGAAGATAATGAAAGCATGTCTGATTCCAATACTGAAGAGGAGATGACTGAACCAGAAATGGAAGATCCTTATAAGGAGGATGAGAGTAAACCGGCCATAATAGGAACATATAAACCCAGCGAGGTTTATGACTTTTGTAAGGATCAAAGCATAACAGATGCTCTATTTAACTGTACTGTAAATCAAAATGAAGAATATGCGCAAAATGGTGGAGTGGATCTTGGAGAAGCTTTCCCTGAAAAATACAAGGATATTGACCTGGATGGAGATGGACTCACAGATCATATTTCCAGGGTTATAGGCCATACCGGGGATGGATGTATTTATAGTTTCTCTTTTGGCAATGGAATCAGTTTTGTGTCTGCTCCATATCCAATGTATCCAAACACTGGTGAACTGATCTCATTTAGGGATTTTGACTACGATAACGTTGACGAGATACTGATAGTGCACATCACTGACTCGACCGGAGGGCCAATAGCATCGAATTGTGAACTCTATACCTGGTCTGGAAGCGGATGGGAGCAGCATTGGGCTGTAGATGAGGATGGTGCCGCGGGCTTAGTGGGAGTCGGCGAGTTACTGTCTGCTGAAGTAGACTATTATATGGTAAGAGATGTTGAATTAAGGGAAGATGGCATATTTTATTTGATAGATTACGGAATGAAAGATGGGGCGGAAATGACGCTTGATCTTGAAGCTATACAGATAAGCTTTTCCGGACATGATATGCATATGGAAGAACGCTCTGATAAAGAAAACAGGCAGACTCTGGCAGATAAAATCTGGCCATATGGAATATAAAAAATGAGAGAAGGCTGGTAACTTGTCACGAGTTGCCAGCCTATGTTTTTGAACACTATGGTAAATGATTCTGATGGTATTTTTTACGGTGCATTATATACAATATTCTTTGTCCTGAGGTTGTCATTGTAGGAATTTATAACCACGGCATCCCACTGTGTCTGATTACCGCCATACTGTATGGTGGTAAGGTTGGAACACTGATAGAGCGCAAATGCCTCTATTTCTGAAACAGAAGGTATTCGGACAGTCTGCAGATTAGAGCATCCCCAGAACAATCCTTCTGGAAGTGCTGTGAAATTGGTCTCCACACGAGCAGAGGTCACATTTTTACAGTTCTGGAATACATCATCTCCCATGGTAGTGACTGTTGACGGCACAAGCACATAGGAATATGTTGCCTTCAGCAACCGCGCTCGGCGCGAGAATGTCGCAAGCGACATTCTTTCTTGGTCTGTTTGTGCAGATCACAGGCGGATCATTTCACTTGTGATTGACTATCTCATTTTATTTTTACATTTTGGGGTATTGTGACACTCCTAAGACTGGCATAATATGCCCGAAAATTGACTTTAGGCGCATGCTTTACTAAAATATATTTGATATATTTTTAAGGAGCGTATTCCTTGTCAGGATATTCAAAATGGGTTTTAGAACATGCGTATAAGGATAAAGTGAAGCTGCTGACATTGGAAGATCTCTATAAATAAAAACAGAATAGACCCGGCTCAATATATTTATGAACCCCTCCGACTTATAGAAATCGGAGGGGTTTACTTTGTCAGGCAACTGTCAGTAGTTTATTTTTAATGCAGATTTTTGCACCAAGGATCTTTTCAACAGAGTCAGCAAATTCAACTGTGATCCTGCCTGTAGAAACAGATTTTACGATACCCTGGCCATACTTGGTATGAGTAACTGTGCAACCTTCGGGGTAGATATTCTTTATCTCATCATCTGTAAGCTCAGGCTCGACTATTTTTGT
>NZ_ATVV01000057.1:0-4836 GCF_000420905.1 Butyrivibrio sp. AD3002
TTTTATACCAACGATCATTTTTTATGATTCCGAAAGTACCTTCCGCTTGAATGGATCTGTTCATTCTAAGGAGTGCTCCCTGGATGCTTTCAAGATTATTTATAACCTCCTGATGCATAGCGGTCAGTTCTTCGTTTATTCTTATGGTTCTGTTTTTATCTGTCTTCTTGCACTTTGCTGCATAGGGACATCCGCTGCAGTCTTCACACTGATAGACTTCTTCCTGTCGGCCATACTGGTTTCCTTTTACATGCTGCCTGTATAGAAAGTTGAAGCTCTTCCCATTAGGACAACGCATTTTCCCATCATCACCGATCTCAAAATTAACAGCTCTGAATGGATCGTTGTGATATTTCTTATCGGTCGTCTCCTTTTTAAACATTGTGAACTTCATGTACTTTTCCATGCCTTTTTGCTCGCAAAAGATATAATTATTGAACGAGCCATATCCAGCTGTAAGTGGTAAACTATTTTCCATAATCCGGGCGAAGTCATAATCCAGATTATTCTTGACATTTGACGCAAATTTGTGATATGAATTAAAAGATACGCATTTGCTTAAGTCCCGTTTTTGTTTCTATTGAAGGGTGTTAGTTAAAATGAATAAGAAAAGAATTGTTTCGCAATCATGTATTTTGATGGTATTGCTTGCTTTATTAGTCATAAAAAAAGATGCTAAGGCAGCAGCTTATGTTGATGGTGGGACTAGTGCTCCCTCTATATTTGGTAGTGCCACATGGAATTTGTATGATGATGGTTCCCTGAAAATCGAAGGTTGGGGAGATATGCCATCGATTCATTATAATTATGAAAAATATGCTGGAAGAATAAAAAGTGTAACTATTACCGGTTTATTTACTTCTATTGAGAGTCACGCATTTGATGGATGCAGCAATCTAACAAGCGTAACAATCCCTGATTCTGTTACATGTATTGGTAATAATGCATTTGATGAATGTACGAGCCTTACAAACATAACGCTCCCTGATTCTCTTACCTATATTGGAGATAGCGCATTTTCTGGATGTACGAAACTTACAAGCATAACGATTCCTGATTCTGTTACATATATTGGAGGAACTGCATTTTATAAATGTAGCAGTCTTTTAAATTTATCAATTCCAAATTCTGTTACATATATTGGTGGAAGTGCTTTTCAGGATTGCAGCAAGATTAGAAGTGTAACGCTTTCTAATTTAGTTACCACCATTGAAAGTAATACTTTTGGTGGATGCAGCAGTCTTACCAGCATAACAATACCAAATTCTGTTACATATATTGGGTGTTCTGCTTTTCAAAACTGCAGCAGCCTTACAAGTATAGCAATCCCTGATTCTGTTATACAAATTGCGGATAACACATTTTTGGGATGCAGCAGCCTTACAAGCATAACAATCCCTGATTCTGTCAAATATATTGGAGAATGTGTATTTTGGCACTGTAGTAGCCTTTCCAGAGTTACACTATCTAATTCTATTACATCGATTACTGGAAAATTATTTGAAGACTGCGGTAAGCTTACAAGTATAACTATCCCTAATTCTGTTACAACTATTAAGGGATGTGCGTTTTATGGATGTAGCAATCTTACAAATGTAACAATACCAAATTCTGTTACACATATTGGTGGAAGTGCTTTTCAGAACTGTAGTAATCTTACGTCTATAATAATCCCAGATTCTGTTACTACTATTGATGGATCTGCATTTGAAGGATGCCGTTCTCTTGTAACCATAACGATTCCAAATTCGGTTACAACAATTTATCCGAGTTTATTTAAGGACTGTACTAGTCTTAGAAGTGTTACACTTCCTAATTCTCTTACAAACATTGGTGCATTTAGTTTTAGAGGATGTACAAGCCTTACTGATATATATATTCCTAAATCCGTTACTTGTATAGAGTTGCTAGCATTTAAAGACTGCACTGCTCTAAAAAACGTATCAATTTCTGACTCAGTTTTATCTATTGGTGAAGAAGCTTTTTCAAGATGCAGCAGCCTTACAGAAGTAGCAATCCCTTCCTCAGTTTCATCTATAGGAAAGGATGCATTTTATAATTGCACTATGCTTGAATATGTAACAATTTCAGATAAGTTTTCTAAATCCGAGCTTGAAAATAGCTTTAGAAACACTCCCTGGCTTAATAAATATCTGGAATCATCAGTAGTAAAGTATACAATTGAATTTAATGGAAATGGTGCGACTAGCGGCAATATGAATGCAATAATCGCTGAATCGGATCAGGATACTATACTTCCTAAAAATTCATTTACCAAAGAAAACTGTGTATTTGATGGATGGACATACACTTTATCGGGTTCAATGTATGAAAACAGCTGTAGTGACGGCTCATCAATTAATTTGTCTAAAGAGACTGCAAAGGCGAATCCAACGATTACTCTATGCGCCCGCTGGAATATGATAGAAAGTAATGCCGATACAGCTGACGATAATCAGGAAACCACTCCTGATCATGAACAGAAGGATACAAAAACAACTGCTGATGATACTACTACACAGATAATCGATAGCAGTTTAAAAACAAGTAAAATATCCAAACTGTCTGCAGAAAAAAAATCCATTACCATCAAATGGAAAAAGGTAACACAAGGTACAAAAGGCTACGAAATACAATATAGCCTTGATAAGAAGTTCAAAAAGGATGTAAAGACTCTTAATATCAAAAAAAGCAAAACGACATCCAAAACAGTTAAAAAGCTTAAGTCCACCAAAAAATACTATGTAAGAATTCGCACCTATAAAATTAAAAATAAAAAGAAAGTTTATTCTAATTGGAGTAAAACCATGAGTGTAAAGACAAAATAAAAATTCTTACCATCATGTATCCGAAAGTGCAAAAAAGTGGGGCTGTCGCTTTAGATGATTAAATCATCTGGGCGAGGCCCCTTTTGCATGCCATAAATTATGGATTTTAGAAGTAAGTATGTTTACTTTTGCCAAAAATAGAGTACCGTATAATCTCCTTGTAGGATTTTGTTTAGTCGCATAAACATATTTTACAGCAAAAACCGGGCTTTTCGAAGTCCGGTTTTTGTGTTATGTGAAGGTGTTTACTGACAGCCCAGCCCCGCAGGTGTCTGTACAGAAATGTGCAGTTCTCGGACGAGGATGTTGATTTTCAAAACGAAGAAAGCATCAAATGCCGATTTCTCTGAGCAACGTCGAAATGAGGCATTTGATGCTTAATGAGTTTTAGAAAATCACACCACAGACGAAAACAAACATTTCTGTGCGGATGCCTGAGGGGCTGGGCGTTAAAAAGGGGCTGTGAAATAATCAGTCCATGAAAAAAAGAGAAGTAATAGCTGGAAATAGCCAATTACTTCTCTTTTTTCATGGTAAAATATTACCATGAACAATCAAACCAATTCTTATAATACTATAAATCAGGGCGTTTTACCATTTTTTATTTCAGATTGTTTGGATATCTGTGATCCGGTTTTTACTTTTGACGAACTCATAGGAGGTATGAATCTTGAGAAGTATCTGAAAAATGTGCCAGAGCATAAGCTTGGCAGAATCAGATATAATCCAGTCAAAATGCTGAAAACCGTACTATTCGGCTTTATGAGTGAAGGATATATTTCACTAAGAGGACTTCAAGAAAACTGTAGGGTTAACATTCGATTTATGTATCTTATGGACAGAGAAACTCCTTCTTACAGAACCTTCAGCTATTTCATAAACGATGTGTTACAGGATTCAATAGAGGATATTTTCAATGATATTAATCAGGAAATATTCAGCAGGCATAAAGTTGACCTGAATCATCTTTACATTGATGGTTCGAAGTTTGAAGCTAATGCTAACAAATATACTTGGGTATGGAAGAAGGCAACGGAAAAATCCCGTTACCGTCTTTTTGAAAAGATTACTGAATTACTGCAAGAAATCAACAACGATCTTCAGTGGAGTGGAATCAAGATTGAGACTAATACAGAGTACATGCCTGAGTATATGAATCAGATAACAGAACGTTTTTCCGAGATATGGAAACTTGATATTTCTGCTTTTGTTTCAGGGAAAGGTCATAGGAAAACTGTCCAGCAGCGACAGTATGAAAAACTTGTAGAGTACACAACAAAACTCAATGAATATGTCACAAAAATCAGCATCTGCGGAGAAAACAGGAACAGCTATTCAAAGACAGATCCTTCCGCTACATTCATGAGAATAAAGACAGACTACATGGGAAACGACCAGCTTCTTCCCGCATACAACGTTCAGATTGGTGTAGCTGATGAAGACATAGCAGTTGTTGATGTTAATCAATACAGATATGACATGGTCTGCTTCATACCGTTGATGAATAAGTATTATGAAACATATGGCTTTTATCCAAAATATCCTGTGGCTGATGCTGGATATGGCTCGTTCAATAATTATATCTTTTGCGAGCAAAAAGGCATGGAAAAGTACATGAAGTTCACAATGTTTAAAAAGGAGACGACCGATAAGAAATATCACAACGATCCATTCAGAGCTGTTAATTTTGAGATCGGTGATGATGGGAAAATGCGTTGTCCTAATGGGAAGAGCTTCAACTTTCTATACAGGCAGCATGTAAAAGGAAACCAGTATGGCCGACAGGAAGAAGTCTATCAGTGAGAAGACTGCAGCGGATGTCCCTATGCAGCAAAGTGCAAGAAGACAGATAAAAACAGAACCATAAGAATAAACGAAGCACTGACCGCTATGCATCAGGAGGTTATAAATAATCTTGAAAGCATCCAGGGAGCACTCCTTAGAATGAACAGATCCATTCAAGCGGAAGGTACTTTCGGAATCATAAAAAATGATCGTTGGTATAAAA
>NZ_ATVV01000058.1:0-4581 GCF_000420905.1 Butyrivibrio sp. AD3002
CTGCTGTATTCCTTTAATTCGTTTCGATATGACTTTTGCAACTTATTATGCCAAGAAACGTCATGAAGGCAAACCACATAGGGTAGCTATAACCCACGTTGCGAAGAAACTCATCCGAGTAATCTTTGCTTTAGAAAAACAGGACATAGACTTCAATTCTCAAAAACTACGCTAATCACGAATAGCATCGAATCCGGTTACCATCTGAAATACGATGTATTCAGATGGTTTATTAAAGTTACCCTCCCGCCAATAATTTCAAAAATTTCTCTAAAACCTATTGACTACTAATAGTTTGTCACCTATATTCATGATGGAAATAACAATATTTTCTTGTTATGGTCACAAGACCTTACATGCTTTTATAACTATACCTTATCTGCAATTTTATGTGCTTCGTTTGTTATTCATTCCATTTCATATGGTGGAATAAAAACTCTATTCACCAAAAGTCCTATATATAAAAAAGCCATTCTTGTAATATGGCTTTATTTTGCTATTTTCTCTAACTTATTTTCATCTGTAATACTTGCCGCATATATAGGTGCTGAACTTGTATCGCAGCTATTTTCCTCAGTAACCGGAAAAACATTTGATCTTAAAGAATACTGTTCCAATAACGCCATAAGTCTTTTTATTATTCTATTCTGGTTTCTTTCTAACATCATTGAAACAACCGGTGGCAGAGCTGATGATATAGGAAAAAGTACCTTAACCAATATTTCCTCAACATTTGTGTTTGCACTAATTAATTTTGTATCCATAAATGTTTTTATTACTATTTTGGGTATAGTCATTGGATTTCTATGGATAAGAAAATGTGGACGTTTCGATAATGTAATCGCGAAATGTGTTTTATACTTTTTATTCACCATTATATACCTTCTGGTACTTAGTGCGACAGCAGAACCCTACTATATATATCGAGCCGAAATTGTAATAGATATTTTATTCTTTCTTTTCATATGTCTTATAGCAGCATTTAATGAACTAATACGCAAAAACCGTAATTATTTTCGGCTGGTTTATATTTTGGCCGGAACAACTGTGCTTTTACTAATCCATCCCGGAAAAGTTTTTTATTCATATAACAACTCAAATGCATCATATAAACAATGCGAAGCTCTTATAAATGATATAATAAGTCAATTTCATGATGCAGAAGAATCCGGAGCTACAGAATTAACTCTTGTTGTTCCGGCATATGATGTCATATACAATTGGCCACTGGCGGATTTCGCAGGTGATAATATTGCTACAGCATTATATCATCACAATATTACTCAATCGTATATTTCCGTCAAAGAGATCACTCCATCAAGGACCAAGAATGCTCTATTTAACATAAGTGAATTTGATTTAGAAAAAAATTTAAAGGAAGTATATTCTGTACTCCTGGTAGAGTAGTTCAATAAAAATAGCATTAAATAAACAATAAAGGAAATTATGTATTTATGAAGAATAAAAGATTTGAAATCAAAAACACTCTGGGTATGTTTGACCTTCTTAAAGGAATCATTATGATTTTGGTTGTGGTATCACATACAGAAGGTTTAATTCCATTTTTAGAAAAATACCATTCCATGAATGAGTTATTTTCTAATGTCAACATATTTGTACTTTTCTTAACATTCATCTATATGATTGTAGGTCAGGCTTCTATGCCTGCATTACTAATCATAAGCGGATATGGCTTTAGAAAAACTACTAACACCAAGTGCATCACCAGGCAATACCGCTCTCTTTTACAGCCTTATATTATTACAATGGCCATTGCTATAATAATACACTTTTTTAGTTATCTATTCTTATACGGCGGATTGCGCTCATCCATTAAGCAGACTGCAAGTATCTTTTTAGGCGCACTTTTGGGTCTGCCCAAGGATAGATATTTATTAAATTTTAGAATCATTTGCTGTGGCCCAACCTGGTTCTTACTTGCATTGATCATAGCAACAATTGTTTTTAACTTTCTTGCAAACCGTTACGAAGAAAAAAAACTCCTTCTTATATCATTATTTGTATCATGTATTGGCTGGTTGCTTAGTTTTACCATTCCTCTTCCATGGTGCATTTCACAGGGATTTATATCCGTTTTCTTTTTGGGATTGGGATACTATGTAAAGAAAAACAAATTACTAATATCTTTCACTATCAAAAAGCTTTTCATTGGAATACTTATTATTATTCCTTACTTGATATCTGTAAATATAACGTCATATTTTGATATGGCAAATGACCTATATCCTTTGGGACCTATTTCCATAATTGCTAATGCAATTATAGGTTTTCTAATCATTTATGTTTTTTTACTTTTAAACCGGTTCAATGTTTTTTTATCTACATTTATAAGAAAAATCGGTCGAAATTCATTATATTTTCTTTGCATTCATTCTGTTGAGATGGTAGCCATCGGCGGTTATGTCCAGTATGTGTTTGTCCATAGCTGGTGGAAAGGTAATCCCACATTAAGAAGTGCAATCATAATTAGTTTTCGATTATTCTTTGCCATTGTAGCTACACTACTATTTGTGCAAATAAAAGGGGTAATCGATTTTCGTGAGGGGCTACCTTCGTGAGGGTCTTTTATGAGGGTTGCTCGTGAGGGGCAAACTTGAGGGGCTGGTTTGAGGGTTATTCGTGAGGGTTTTACCTAAAAAAATAAGAAACAGGATTGATCATCAACGTGTTTGTTGGTTAATCCTGTTTCTTTTTTGAAGGATCATTGTCCTTCTTTCTCCCTTCTCGTATGATACTTTTTGCGGAAAATACATCAAAGAAGGAGGATACATGAATAGTATCACAGATTTATTAGACCTTGAAGATGGCGACCTCTGTATCACAGGAACCCAGATTCAAGGTCACACTAAAACTCTCACCATTGAAACAAAGCCCGTAGCTCATTATTGCCCTAACTGTGGCTACAGGATGTATTCAAGAGGTGTCAAAAAACGAAAGGTCAATCATCCTATTCTTCAGGATAGCTACTCACTTGTAATTATTCTGAAACAAAGAAGATGGCGCTGTACAAATCCTGAATGCCTTTATGACATCAGTGAAAACTTCAAGTTCGTTAACAAACGCCGCCGTACTTCAAACGCTACAGATATGTTGATTGTTAGCGCCTACAGAGATCTTATGGAAACATCCGTCTCTATTGCCAGGAAATTTCATGTTTCAGATTCTCATGCTCACGAAGTCTTCGACAGATATGTGAAGCTTGACCGTCTGCCGCTGACAGATGCTGTCTCCATTGATGAAGTCTGCATAGATATGGATGAACACTGCAAGTATGCCCTGGTCATACAGGACTTCCATACTGGAGATCCAATCGACCTGCTACGCAGCAGAAGAAACGATGTCACTGAGCCCTATTTTTCAGCAATTCCGATAGAAGAACGATTAGCTGTAAAATATCTGATCTCTGACATGTACAAGCCATATATCGCCTATGTAGAGAAATATTTCCCCAATGCAATCCCTGTTGTGGATTCCTTTCATGTGATTCAATGGATAACCCGCCTGATAGACAATTATATCCGTCAGCTGATAAAGAAGTACCGTCAGCGTGACCGCGAACTTCAGGACAAGCTTTCTATTGAACGTCATGAACCAGTCTCTCTTCCGGTCTCTGACGAGGTATACATTCTGCAGAAGTACCGGTGGTTAATCCTGTCCAATCTATCAAATATCCGTTACCATCATGATCTTCGTATGGATCCACATTTCCACAGGCTTATGAACACATTTGATTATGAAGACGCTCTATTCAGAATAGATCCCAACCTTCAAGAATTCAGGGATCTTAAAGAAAAGTATGTGCAGTTCAATTCACGCAACAGCGGCAATCCTCATTCAGCAAGACTGGAAATAGCTGTGCTGATAAAAGAATACAGAAGTTCCCGGCATGATATATTCCGCGATTTTGCCTCACTTCTTGAAAAATTTGAAGATCCCATAATCAATTCTTTCATAATGGTTGAAAAAATGGGAAATGGAAAAATCTATGACAGCAGGCTTTCCAACGGTCCTATTGAATCAATAAACAGGAAAATAAAGGATCTGAAGCGCATGGGCAGAGGCTTCAGAAACTTTGAACACTTCCGCAATAGGTTTCTGTATTCAACCAGATCCGCTCCTATACTTAACGGAGTATCGGATTATAACCCTGTCGTTTACTTTGAAGAAGATGAATTTTAGGAGGACTAACAAATGCTTGATTATTGTGCTTTCAGTAAAGACCATAAATGTATCAAATGGGAGGATTATCAGATAATGCTTCAGGAGATAGAAGAAGCAGACTCACTTTGCCATGGCAACTGGATAGAGATAGAAAAGCAATACAACTACATCCTGGAGCTGCAGGCAATCCTTGATGAACATGGAATTGATTATCCTATTTTACTGTAACTTATTAGAGGGTCTGGAATCATAACTCCAGACCCTCAAGTTTGCCCCTCATGAATGACCCTCACGAACGCCCCTCACGAATAACCCTCACGAACTCCACTAAAAAAAGGGCCAGCCCCTCACGACTGACCCTCATTAACTTTGGGAAACCCTCACGAAAATCGATTACCC
>NZ_ATVV01000059.1:0-4397 GCF_000420905.1 Butyrivibrio sp. AD3002
TACCAATGCTGATATTTGCAGATATGCTAAGATATAAGCTTGCTGAATACGGGATAAGGTTTGCACTTACGGAAGAGAGCTATACATCCAAAGCGGATTTCCTTGCGATGGATGCGATCCCTGTGTATAAAAAGGGAAGTAATGCTGACTATGTTTTTTCCGGAAAAAGGATAAAACGTGGACTTTACAGGCACTACGATGGAACAATAACAAATGCAGACATAAACGGAGCTGCAAATATCTTAAGAAAAGTATTCCCAAAGGTAACCCAATGGGATAGAGGCATAGTGGACATGCCCTGTTCTTTGGGATGCACTAAGCATCCCAAAGGTTCATGCCGCTTTGCGGCATAACAGAAACCTCTTCCGACACAGAGTCGGTGGTGGTAGTTCATTTATATCAAAATTATAGCGCATAATTCATTCAGAATCATGCGCCAGCTACATTTGAGAAAAATATGGATATATTATCAGCTAAGAAAAAGTAACATTCTAAAAAGTATAGAAACAAACTGGTAAATGACGAACCATTTGATCATCCTTCCAAAAATTGACGGTCTGTAAGTATTTGCAGGCGTATTATTCCAGTTCCAGCTATACGTGTAATTGTATCTTCTCTGTCTGTTTCGCTGTTTCAAATACTCTTCAAAATCCACATATTCTGCCTGATCGTTATAGGCGTTTTGCTGCTCATACGTCTGGCCGGCAGTTCTTTGCTGCCATGAATCCGAGCTATGAGGCTTTGAAAGGATATCGTATGCCGCATTTATTTCATTCATCTTTGCTGAAGCCGCTTCATCATTTGGATGAAGGTCAGGATGATACTTTTTGGCGAGATTCCTGTATGCTTTCTTTATTTCCTCATCTGAGGCTCCCGACTGAACTCCCAGTATTTTGTAAGGATTTGACATCATAGTTTTTCCCTCATTTTCTTGTGCTTGTTCTTATACTGAGTCTAACCTTTTTTCAGAACAAACAACATATCCGATACTGCTAAAGGATATGCGCTATTATTCCTTTTTCGCAATTATCTTAAGAATAGCCACTCTTTCACCTGTTCATGCCACTTTAGACTTGAGCTCCTTCAAAAAGGCAACCATTTCGTTTGAACAGTTCGCTTTTCTGACGTTTATAGCCTGATTATCGCTTACAAGAATATAGAAATTATTATCAGTTTCAAATATCCGATATATCTCATCATAATTTGCCTTAAGGCTTCCCACATTACTTATTTGTTCAAGCTTATCATTGTCAAAAGTAATTATGGCCGCAAAGTTTCTCAGCATCTTATTGCTTTCATAATTTTTCCTGCACCTGAAATTAAAAAGGATATATAAGAGCAAAGGAACGGCAATTACCAATATAATACTCTCTACAGCTAACCTCATGGAATGTGCGGGAAATGACATAGCAAAGGCTGCAAAAAACATAACCTCAACGAGCACAAGAATGTAAATCAAAGATTTGTGTTCGTTCTTTATGAGGAGCCAGTTGAAATCTTTTATTTCATTCAATCCCCACTCAACCCTTGCTTTATGGATAATATCAGTTCTTGATTCCAATGAGCTGCTTAGTTGCTCAAAATCTACCGCTTCAGGTGTGCCCTTACTATTCTTATTATTTCCAACTTCCTTTTTCAGTTTCTGCAGGAATGCAATCAGTTCATTCGAGCAGTCGGATTTTACAACAAAGAATGCCTGCCCACTGCTGATAAAGAGATAGATATTGGTCTTCGTCTCAACAATCTTATATAAATCACTGTATTGGATTTTTGACTTCCCCTTTTCTCCATCAGACTCCATGTAATCCTCATAAAAAGCGTATGAAAATGTATTTCCATGGATCATTTTGTAGCTTTCATAGTTCTTTTTTACTCTTTTGGAAGCAAAAATATATGTAAGGATAGGATAAAAGATCAGCACAAGTGAAAAAATAACCACATTTTCATAATTATTCGTGACTATCCCATTGATAATAAAGCCAATCACAATTGCCACAGCCACAGCAACTGCAGCAATTCCTGCCTTATTTTTGTAAAATTGAGTCGCCCAAAAAGCTTTTCTAGCTTCCTCATATGTATATTTGACTTCTGTCTTATAGGGCATACCGCTTACTCCTCCCATTTTTTATTTCCCCTTTTTTACTACAATGTAGACCAGTGCCTTATCGTGGTTACAGTGGTGACTATCGCAAGAACGACAACTATCGCCCACAAGACATCTATCACGACATCGCTGTTAAAACCATGTATCGTTCCATTCACATATGAATTCATGCATTCCCTTAAGACATATATGACCGGGATTGCTTCAATAATCCAAAGTGCTGTACTTGCAAAAACCAAATAGGTTCTCTTTAATGCTCTTATCTTTCTTTCCTTCTATGCTCAGTTCTCCGCCCAATTCACATCTTTAATCGCATACTTATTGGTCTGAATTATCTTTTCGGAAACTCCGGTTTCGATATCATATACAAAGACTTGGGAACATCCGACAGGCACCATATCTTTGTAATACATTATGTATCTGCCATCCTTTGAAATACGGATTATGTAAGCCCCTCCGTTATCACGTGTATCCGCACGTGTCCCTTCAAGAAGTGTCTCCGTTTTTCCGGACGCAAGGTCATACCGTACGATTTTATCATTTCCGTTATATATTATGGATTCTCCATCAGGAGAGATTTCGAAATCATCGATCCATCGCTTCTCCTGCAATATTACAGAACACTCACCTGTCTCAATATCAAGGCAATAAAGATTATTAGCGACATCTTCATTATAAGTCTCACAGGCAATGAAAAATGCCTTTTTCTCATCTTCTGAAACACAGATTTTCAATATTAAAAAATGACCTGGATTATCAGTTGGAGCCTCCCCTATTAGCAAATAAGAGTTGTCTGCAGGTATATATTTAAATATCTTATTATCGTTGGAATAGTATACAGCGGTTTTGTCCGCATTATAGAACAGTTCCAGGACATCTGCGTCCTCCCCGCTAACAGTATCCGGCATCTTGTATGGCTCATCCGGTTCATACTTGAATTCTTTTTCACTTGTGTTTGTAAATGTATTTGTGCTGCTTTCCCAGCGAGCAATCACAGATTTTTTATCGTTGTTAGCTAACCAAGTGCCGGTAATTTCAATATCGGGATATTTAGAATAATCTACCTTTTGCCCGTTTTGCCTGTTTTGTCTATAGAAAACGGCACAAACAATCACCGCAATCAAGCATATAATCACAGACACCGTCAATATCAGGCGTTTTCCATTAAAGAATCCTTTTTTCGCAAGAAAAGCTATTCCACATATAATCAAACCTACTACTGCATATATAGACAAAATAGGTAAAATAATTTGAAAAACAAATGCCGTTACATGAAAATCTGCAGCAAATATACCTACAAGCAAAAGAACAAAAATAAGTCCCAGAAATGCCAGGATCGGGATATACACTTTTTTCGATATCTTCTTTTCACTTATGAACAAAAAGCCAATAACCGGCATAAAAACCAGGATTATGCATAATATCAGGTTTAAAAACTGCATTCGTAACTCCTCGTAAGTAGTAGTATTGTGGCCAGTATATGTTTATTGAACTGTTTCATTATCTGCCTGCTCCAATCAGCTGTACAAAGCGCATACTTCCACCATTTTTGCATTATAATCATAAGAATAATGCAGATTATTGGGACAAAAATATATCCGGATGAGCATATATCATAAAAAATTTTGTCAGTCATTTATCATCACTTCCTTTTTACTTAGAAAATATACTTAGCTACTCATATTTTCACTATTTCTTTTCTTTTTTCTGTGGGACACCACGCAACAAATTACAATAATAAGTACTCCCACAATCAAGGTAAACGGAAGAATTGTTAATAGAATTGGGCCTAAAAAATATGGGATAAAGAGTTGAAAAATGAAGGCTATAATATGGAAATCAGCCGTCATTAAAAATACAAAAGAAGCAAGAATAATTATTCCGAAAATTAATAGTACCCACTCAACAATTCTTTTTGTCATACTTTTCCTCCCCAAAACTTTTGGGTAGTGTCAAATTAACTACCCATTTTTAGTTCTAAAACCTTGATTTATCGGGAGTTCAAAATAAAAAGAGCATTGACCTCCCTTTTTGGTATAATGTCAGCGACCAAACTCACAAAATAACCAGGAGACAATGCTCGTGAACATTATACTTTATTTACTTCAAATCATTCAACAACTCTATCAGCAAAACTGCTGGCTGATTAATTTCATCTGCAGATATATACCTCTAAAGCAGTGGGCTTTCGATGATTCTCATTCTCCCAAATATCAAAAGTTCAAAGTCGATGAACTCCCTAAGATTGTCTATTACCATCAGGATTGGGACTGGAAAGATCTCAATAACTACT
>NZ_ATVV01000060.1:0-4264 GCF_000420905.1 Butyrivibrio sp. AD3002
CCAGTTGTAGATGAGATTCTGTCAAAGGCTGAAAACATGCCCGCTAGGTGGCAGCTGATGATCTACTTCGGTCAGAAGAAGATACTTGAACTTCAGGCTGCCAGCTGATTGTTCTTAGATTCTGAGCCCGAGGTATTAACCTAGCCACCGCTTTAGCGGCTTGCCCTTGATGGCACAAAAAATAACTGCTACACTGCTGCAAACGACGGAGAAAATCTGATTGTTCTTGAGTTCTTCGCCGTCGGTGATTAACCGTCAGCAGTTATTTTTTGTGCTGTCAAGGGTGGCGTCCGGCTACCTCAACCTATATATCTGCAATTTTCAAGGTTCATCTGAGCCTATTTTTTTGACCCAGTTTTTTCATAGATTATTTGACACTATCACCAGCATATTACTGTCCTTCCCTCTCGATCTTTTCTAATGTATCTTCAAGAATTGCTTTCCTCAGCTGTGTAAGCCATTCCGAAAAAGAAACTGTATCAAACGCATATGTCTTATTGAGCTCATACTCATTTTCAGACCATGTATCAATTGGGGACTCGTTATGTTGAATCAGGGCCTCCAGCTTATCCAATGACTTGTATAGCTTAGCCTCCTTAGTTTCTTGTGCATCCATCTCTTTATAAAGAGCAGCTATCTCCCCAGATAGTTCCTCTGGGAGAGATTTAACCCACTGGTTCAAAAGAGAATCTTCAACCTCTCTATCGGAATCAGTCTTTATAAATGTCGGAATGTCGCCGGTAAAACACTCCCCAAGATCATGAATGAGGCACATATCCACAACTTTATTGATATCTATATCTGCAAACTCATGTTTAAGAAGAAATGCCATGAGCGAAATCCGCCAACTGTGCTCTGCCACACTCTCAGTTCTTCTTTTCGATGTAGTACAATGACGAGGCGTATCTTTCAGTCTCTCTGCAACATGTAAAATCTCTAAATACTCCCTTGCGTTCATACAAGCTCCTCCTTGTTATCAACTCTTCTTACTCTTTATTACAAGTACAACCCTCGCAACCACCACTGTTCCGATAAGCACTGCTATTATTCCCAACAAAATAGATGATTTCTTCATACGTCCAAACACTTCCTAAATCTATCATTTCAGACAACTTATGAATAATCATACCTTTTTTCAGACAAAAATAATAGCCCCGGACAATTCCAGAGCTATCACTATCATCCCTCGCGTCACGGGTTGTTACATTATTGTAAAAGAAAAAGGAACAGCACTAAGACTGTTCCTACGGTATATTCGTACAAGGCCACTTGCATAATTTTACTTTTTGAAAAGGTATTTACCTTTTCCCTTTCCCTTCATAGGATATATAATTTCCATATCAAGCATCCGCTTAATCAAAGCTGATGCCGGAGATGCTGTGATAGATAGTGTTTCCATCACTTCCGATCTTCCAAAAAATGATTCATATCCATATTTTTTAAACAAACTGATAATATTATTCTTTGTTTTGTTTCCTATCTCCTCCGGGATATGAATGTCCTGTTTTTGTTCCTCAATGTCCTGTTTTTTATCACCAATGTCCTGTTTTGCTTTCTCAATGTCCTGTTTTTCGAAATATCCACTGATATGCATATTTCTGTTATGCAGTTCATTATGCTCACCAAGTAAAAGATTTCGCATAAATGATTCCAAATACTCAGTAGTAGCATGTACTCCTTTTGAATAATCGTTGTAATTTGCCCTTACAAGCGCATTTCTAAAGTACCATGCATTCTCAGCAAATATATCGTTAGTAACATCAAATCCCATTGTCCTCAGATATTTGATAAAGAAAACAGCGGTTGTTCTTGTATTCCCCTCCCCAAAAGCATGTATTTGCCATAGGTTAGCGACGAATCTCGAAAGATGTCTGATATCATCTCTGATATTATCATAAGAATACTCATATTCCTTTTCGGTCTGTAGATCATACTCAAGTGTAGCTTTCAAATCCAAGGCATTACCATAATGTACAGATGCTCCATCCAGTACCCATTCTTTTTTAGAAATATTATAGTCCCTGATTTTTCCGGCATGGTCATATATTCCTTCAAAAAGTCTCTTATGAATACCAAGATACTGAGGCAGTGAAAAAGTGAATGCATCATCAGACAATATAGCTGCTATTCTTGCTGATACGCAGTCTGCTTCTTTTGTCCTGTCAGTATCCCTTGAATTTGATGTCTCATAATAACTCTCAATGAGCTTCTCTGCTTCTGAGATGGTTATTTTTCCTTCAATATTATTTTGCGCGGTATCTTTAAGATAGTCTGAAGTCTTAAGTCCATCAACAGCCTGAAGTCCGACAGCTGTATACCAGGCATAACCAAGTTTTCTCTTATCCGGTTCAACATGCCTTATATATTCCTCAAAAGGATCTTTTTTTATATCCTCACCCATCGATAATATCTATCTCCCATCTGTTTCATTTAAGAAAATTATACAGATGAATCCGTCTTTTGTCATTGAAACCAAAAAGTCATTTTTATATGAATATGTTCACATTTTATTCTGTTACCTCTATCACTTCATACTCATCATCTTCCTTAATCTGATAAGCAATAGATTAAAATTGCCTGCTGCACTTTTAATAAACTCTGTTTAAACTCATATCCCACAAAGTAATCAGAATCAATTACATCTTCTGTTACTTCTTCGCCTCTATAAAATGGCGGACATGGATTTAGGATAGCGCCTTTATTTGCTACTCCCATCAAGTCTTTAGAAATCTGATAATCTTTAAATTCCCCTATCATGTTTGAAGGAATGGAATCCGTACAAATAATATCTTTACCTTCAAGCGCATTCTTCAAGTTATCATTACAAGTAACTCCAGAGATTTGATACTTTGCAGGACTACTCTGAGTTAATGAAAATCCGAGTGCCTCTGAAGCTTCTTTCCAGGCTCTCCCTATATTTCCATCTGCCCCTACAAACAAATACTCATCCTTAAGGTAATCAGCTCTGACTTTTGAGAGTGCATATAAATCAGACATCATTTCACAAGGATGGTTATCATTTGTCAGTGCATTTATAACTGGTATTGTCATAGCTGCAGCCATTTTATCAAGCATAGTAATATCCGGGTAACGGACTATAACAGCATCAGCCCAATTTTGAAGATATCCGCAAACATCCCTGATATCTTCCTTTTTATCTAACGTTGCAGGATCAAATAATATGGATTGCCCACCGAGAAGAAAAATACCCTTTTCAAAAGACACTCTGGTTCTTATGCTGGATGATGGAAAGAACATAACGATAGTCTTTCCTTTTAAGAAGCCCTCATACTGCTCTATAGAATCAGCAATCTTGAAAATCTCCAATAATTCACTTTTCTTGAAGTCTGTAAGTTTTATAAAAGATTTCATTTGTATAAAGATAATCCGTTGTTCAGAAGACCTTATTCATAAGTTTTAGCAACAATCTCAAATCGAGGAAGTAGCAAAGAAATATAACCATGTCCCGAAGATATGATTATACCTCTTTTTATCAGTCTATCACGATATCTTGAGAAAACAGCAGATGTCATGCCTACCTTCTTACATATTTCACTGACTTTGGTCTCATCCTTTTTTATTGCAAGAATGACTGCTCTATCCTGCTTTGATAATGAGGACCATATTTTTTTATATACAAAATCCTCAAGCATATCATCAAGCTTGAGGAGAATTTCTCTTAACTCCATTTCATCTCTATATTCATAATATAGAAGACCTAGCGCTTGGAATGCAAAAGCATATCCCTTAGTTATCCGTGCAAGGTTCTTGGCATCGTCTTCATCAATCTGAAAAATATCTGCATACTGTTTCGTTATTTGATGCAAGCTTAGTGGTTCTAATGTTATTTTCGGGGTTCTAAGCAAAAAAGTAAGAGCTGGGTCGTTCTGGATTGCATAGATATTTTCATATAATCCTGTCATTAACAGGAAAACCGGATGAACTGCCTCCACCGACTCTGCGTCGGAAGAGGTTTCTGTTATGCCGCAGAGCGGCATGAACCTTTGGGATGCTTAGTGCATCCCAAAGAACAGGGCATGTCCACTATGCCCCTATCCCATTGAGTTACCTTTGGGAATACTTTTCTTAAGATATTTGCAGCTCCGTTTATGTCTGCATTTGTTATTGTCCCATCGTAGTGCCTGTAGAGTCCACGCTTTATCCTTTTTCCCGAAAAAACATAGTCAGACTTCCTGCCCTTTTTATACACAGGGATCTCATCCATCGCAAGGAAATCCGCTTTGGATGTATAGCTCTCTTCCGT
>NZ_ATVV01000061.1:0-4227 GCF_000420905.1 Butyrivibrio sp. AD3002
ATATATAGAAAGCCAGCGCACGGATGACCACAAAAGAAAATATGAAAGAACAGGACGATACAGCAAAGCGAAACGCTGAGGGCCAGCGATTCATCCCCCACCGACTATGTCGGAAGGAGTTTTCTCGCTGATACATCATAATACTTGCTACATACTCCAATTATCTGCTTTGATATTCGTACCATTCTTCGTCTATCTTTTTGAATCCAACAGCTTCAAACATTCGCCTACTCTGCTCATTAAAGGAATAGATATTTGCCTTTACAGTATCCATACCCTTTTCTTTAGCAAGTTTAAGCATATCTTCAACGCATCGTCTTCCAATGTGCTGATTCTGGTATTCTTTGCACACTACAATAGCGACTTCTGCATTGTCTCTTAACGAAACATCCCCTACCAATGTCCCCTTATATTCTATGTAGTAGCAATCTCCATGAGAGCTTAGATAATCATACATAGCATGTAAAAGATCTAAATCATATGGTTCATCTCTGTTATCTACCTGCTTACATACATCCAAATCCTGATACCAAGGAAGTGAAGCCTCGTCATTCCTGTAATATGGAATCAGTTTTAATTCTTCATCAATGATTCGCTCTGTCATTCTCTCCACATATCCATTCCTGGGCCATCATTGTCATTTGGGCGGGCCTTGAAGCCAAGCTTCTCGTAAAACGCCTCTTTTCCTTTTGATGCCACAATAACTATCTTTATACGCCAGCCTTACCTTGCGGCTTCATATAATCTTCTCTAAGCAAACCGTAGATATTATAGTCGCAGTAAACCGAAACCATTTTTCCTTGACGAATTGTTCCTTCTTTAACAAAACCACATTTTTCCATAACTCTGTTTGAAGCAATATTTCTTACATCCACACGTCCATTCAATCGGTCTATTTCTGTGTTCTTAAAAACAAATCGTAACACTTCCTTCAAAGCTTCTGTAGTAATTCCCATTCTCCAGTACTCAGGATTAATCCTGTATGCTATATCGCCCATTCTGGCATTTTGAATATCAAATACTGCGATCATACCTACCACTTTATTTGTTTCTTTCCATACAATTCCCCAATCAAGATCAAGAGAAGGTTTTCTTTTTACCCAAGGACGTGGATCAATAAACATGAGTTCAGGATTTTTCTCGCCCTTGCTTGCTTTTCTTCCCCAATATGTATAAATTTCATCTCTTCCCAACCACTCTTTTAAATCATCCACATCCTTTTCGTTAAGCACACGGATAATCAGTCTGTCTGTTTCAAGAATTGGCTTGTCTATTGCATAATCATTTAACATAGTCTCCCCCGTCTACTAATTCCGATTTGCTAAAGCATATGGATTATCAGATGATGCATCAAATCCATCCAGCAGATATTCATGTGGGATGTGTTTATCATAATCAAGATCCATGTAATAGTTACAAAATATCTGTTCTGCATAGATTATTCTGTTTTTTCCATCTGTAAGAGCATATACAAATCCATTGTAGGAATCAGCATTTATTGCTAACAAGGCATATGTTTTTTCTTCCTCAACGCTGTAATATCCAATATAATCTGTAGACTGATATGATTTAAGTCTTTCCGACTCTTTTAAATAGTCTTCGTTAGAATAATCAACAACAAGATAGCCAAGGTACTGGGCATCCCAGGGATTATAATAAACCATCTTATAGTCTGCAATCGTCATGTTATCAGTAATCTCCTGAGGCCATATGCTTTCATCAATGCCCCATTTATTCCATTGTGAATCTGCATCTGTTACGTCAAACGACATGTATTCCCTGTAATTTGTTATATCAGTGTACACCTCAGGTTTTGTAGTAACTGATCCAACAACGAAAATGCCAACAAGAACCGCAGCTGCAATACTACACAAGACGCTAATAGCGGCAACTATTGCAATTACTATTATTATGATCTTTTTACTTTTATCCGTATTCATCACTCTTTATCCTTTCTTCTGTTTCCAAAAAAATGAAACGGAATACGAATAATGCTTTCCACCAGAATGATTGCTGCTACTATTGTCACTCCTGACATAAAGTTTACCAGCGTCCATTCACCACGGATAAAACAACATGCTATTCCCAAAATAAATATAAGACCGATAAACTTTATAACACTTTTCGGAAAATCATAAAGATTACCATTCATGTCTGTCCAACCCATGTAACTAAATACTGTCTTTTTCTCTGTATCTGCTATATCCCTGGCAATGTCCATAAATTTATTGCCCCTGCGCTCTGCATCCTCCAGGACATTCCAATACTTATCTACATCGAAGGATGCAATATCCACATCATCACTTTTCAAGCGTTTACGGTCAACAACTTTTTTAAAAAAAACATGTGATTTCTTCTGCTGCAAATGATTACACGTGTCATTAAAAAAAACAAAGACTCTACCATTATACTGAATAGAAAATTTGCACACAATCATTATCGACTGTGTGCAAATAAGCTCGTAAAAAACCAATCATGCTGATATTCGATGGTTTTTATTCCGATTTAATGTTCCAACACTTTAAGATCAGATCTCTCATATTTTTTTTGACCTTTGAGGCTTTTCTTATACTTCCAGCATCTTATAGCATCATCCAGCGAAGCACCTTTGTTATCTGCAAAGAAATCCCTGATATAGGTATTATACTCAAACTGCTTTCCAATAACGGTCTGCCCCTGCTTTGCTGTTCTTTTGATCTCATAATAAGCATCAATGGCATCACCATATGTTTTCCCAGAATTCGCTTTGAGCCATTTTTGAAATGTCACATTGAAAGAAAATGACTCTCCTATTTTGCTCTTAAAAAAGGCTCTATGAACCTCCGAACAAATAATGTTCTCTTCAATTTTACTGGTCTCTGTTATAGTGGTTATCTTTGACTTTCTTTTAGTAGATGCTGTCCCCGATGAATTCTTGATTTTCCCCGTATCAAGATAGTATGCAATCCTCTCAGTAAGCTCTTGTTTTCCGCCGGAAGCAGGCAACCCGTTATCGTGGCAGAACTTTACAAGTTCTTCCTTCAGGTAATAATATTCAAGAAAATCTTGTCTCTTTAATCCCAACGTTAGTGTAGGTCTTTCAGACATACTGTCCTCCAATATCTTCCAATTTTATCCTCTACTACTACGATGTTAAAAACATTGTTTAGTATCAAGTTTGGAAACCCTTCTTTTTATGAATCATCACAATGATTGCAGCAATCACAAAAACTGAATTGCTTACTATCGTCTGTCTAAGATTTCCTCCAGTGCTTGATGCTCTATCAGCAATAGATTTCCCAGCTATTAGTCCGTACTTCGATAGTGTCATAAAATCCAAAGCAGCATGAAGAATAATCATTCCAAGTAGATTCTGCCACTTAACATATATTGCACACATCAATAATCCAAACATTGTATTAGCAAGAACCTGAATCAATGTCGCCTTAATATTCCCGTTCGCAAAATAGTTTCGAAAATGATATATCCCAAAAAACAGTGCTCCCAAAACTACGGATAGTACAGCTCTCTTTCCCTCTATACCAAGCCTATCCATGATAAGTTGCGTTACAGTTCCTCTCATGAACAATTCCTCAGAAAGGCCAATCATAAGGACAAAACAAATATAAAAAAAGATCTCAGTTACTGATTTAAACCTGGCAAAACCATTAATTGTATCCACTATAGTTACAACAGTTCCCATAATTGATATAGCCAATATTATTGCACCTGATAATAGACTGTTACCTAAATTTCTAAATGGTTTTTTTAATGAATCCGTTGTTCCTATGATAAATGCTATGAAAAATGACGGCAAAACCTTGGTTATTATCTCCCTAACAAAGAACGCCACATTAGATGCCCCAAACGATAACCGAAATATCTTTATAATTTGCCATATTGCCTCATGTATAACCAAATCTAAAACAAATGCTACTATAATTGCCAGCACTGTATGATTTTTGAAAAACTTCTGCATTACCTTTTGTACCTCTCAGTGTTTTTGTTATTTTTAAGATATCATGCAATTTGTACCTTAGTACATTTTACTGTAATATATCTTCACAGTAGTTCCCTTTTCCCGTTCAATCCTCTGAGTCTTATTTCTTCCAACTGCTCCGCCGATAGAGTTCCTGCCTTGTAAAGCTTGAGATATTCATTCTCTATAGAGCTATTGAAAATCAGAAGATCATCGGTATTGATTGTCACCTCAACGCCATTTTCAACCAGCGTCTTTATTGGATGATG
>NZ_ATVV01000062.1:0-4156 GCF_000420905.1 Butyrivibrio sp. AD3002
TAAACTGATACCCAGATGATGGACTTCAACATGACAGTTGAAATACCCATTGTCTGGGTATTTTTTTATTGGAGGCTTTGCTATGAGTATATTCAGGGAAATGAATATCGAAAAATTGAAAAATAATACAGTTGTCGAGGAAGTTACCCGGAATACTATTCATTTTACTTTTGCGTTTAAAGTGAAAATGTTTGAGAAGTGGAAAACCAAACCAGTTCCAGAATGCCTTAAAGAAGTGTTAGAAAAGGTTGGGATTTTGGAAGAAGACCTTTCTCAATACACAATCAAAGATTTATCCAGAGGTTTCTATTTGGGAGGCTATCCCTTTCAAAAGCAGTATTTACCTGAAATAGATCCTGAGTTCACAGAAACTAATCCGCTGGTAATTTCAGGATTTTTTTTCAGGACAAATACAGGACGGGGACTTAGCATTGTCCCTGAATTTAGGGAACATTTAAAGAAAATGTATCCGACTATATCTGTGGAGGAGGGGATGCGCTGTGTCGGGCTTGACCCGCTGGATGTAGGATGTACCAGGATTCGCAAACTATCTAATGAGTTTGCTTCAGAGCTTGCCGCAGAACACTTTTTATCAGAAAGTGGTCATAAGGTGATGCGTAATGAATATATAGATTCTGTAAGCCTTATTGAGCATCCATATGTTAAGTTTGTTAACCGTGGCAATGTATATTTGACCGATGCTTTCTATAATGAAGCCTGTATTATGCCCGTGTCTCTGTCAAAGGTCTTTGAAATCTATGGAATTGAAGAAGAACAGGTAAATGAAGAAAGTCAGATGAGGATAAATTCCGCCATGAAAATGTGGGAACCTACCAAGACCACAGATTTTGCAGCAGATGAAAGCATCCTGGTAATACAGCGGAGGCGTGCCCTGGAAATGCATAAGTCAATGAAGGAAGGACTTTATGGGATAGGTAAGGTATTCGGGCAGATGAAACGCGATGATCAAAGAAGGGTTTGTAGATGGATATCTCAACTGCCACGGGATCCGTGGGGATACTATTCATGTAAAAAGATCCTCGAAATAATGAAAATATCAAAGAGTCGATTCTATGCACTTTTAAATGACGAGAATTATGGGATGGGAAGCATAAGAAAAGCTGCACAGGATGTAGAAGACATAGCTGCTATTAGGAGTGTTATAGATTATAAGAACTTTGAAAAAGGTATACGTCAGATATATATGCTGATGCCAAGAGTTACTGGGCAGTATTTCAGTATGTATCGCATTCGCAGACTTATGAATAAATACGGTATAAGGACAAACATACGACATCCGAGCAGGAACAGAAAAGCCATGAAAGAGCTTATCGAAAGGAACCGAAAGGCTAACCTTATAATGCGAAGATTCAGGCTTCACAGACCAAACGAAGTGAGGCTCACAGATGTAACATATCTTGATTATGGAGACGATAAACGTGCCTATGGATCTGCTTCTGTTGATCCTGTTACCGGGAGACTCATATGTTTCATTGTAAGCGAAAACAATGATCTTCAGCTTGCGCTTGATACACTTGAAGCAATGGATTCCTATCCTGCTAAAAACGGAGCAATTCTTCATTCAGACCAGGGAATACTCTACATGACTGATGCCTTTCAGGCTGCGGTTGTTGAAAAGGAACTTACGCAGTCCATGTCAAGGCGTGGAAACTGCTGGGATAATGCAATGCAGGAATCATTTTTTGGTCACTTTAAGGATGAGTGCCATTATGAGGAATGCAAAAATCTGGAAGAATTGCAGGAATGTATTGATAGATACAGCTTTTACTACAATAATGAAAGAGGCATGTGGGACAGGGAAAGAATGACTCCAGCAGAGTATGAAAAATATCTGGAAGGAATGAGTGAGGCAGAATTTTCTGAATATCTGGCAAGGGAAGAAAAGCGTTTTGAAGACATGAAGGCAAAGTCTGCTGAGAATGCCCACATGGCGGCAAAGAATTATAAGGAGTTTACAGAAAAAAGTATTGGGGGACTGAACAATGAAGCTGGTGGATCACTCGAAGAAATATAAATATGAGGATGGGACTGATAGACCTGATGATAAGATAATCCCATTCCTTGATAATGAGTTTGTCACAGGGTTCAAGGAGGACAGACTCTTTTATTCCAAGGACTTTGACATAGCATTGTATAAGAAGATCCATGATGAAGGAATGACCTATGTACAGGCATACAATGCTCTTGGATTTGATACAAACATCCTTGGTGAAGACCGTGCCAATGCTGCGGGGAAACGTGTCATGCAGAAGGCAAGGGACAATAAGCTGTTTACCATAGATGAGAGTAATTACGATGGCTCAGTGCCGCGTGAGCAGATGGGAAATCTGACTCCCGAAGAGGAACGTGCATATCTTATAGCACGTAATCATTACCTTGAAGAAATGCTTCTGGCTCAAAAAAAAATCCGATCCGAATTGGAGGAGTACTTTACCTGATAGAGGAAAAGGAAATACATGCGGACAGGTTTGTCATGGTGGATTCGTTTATAAACAAGCAGAAAGCATGCTCTGGTGGGTATAACACATCCCAGTGTCTGCGCATGTTCGGAGTATCGGATTCGGGTTATTATGCATGGAAAGGGCGTAGGGAAGACATCTTTGGAAAGCAGGCTGAGAAAAAAGCAGAACGTGATGCCATCAAGGAACTCATGCGCAGGATCATCATTGCCAGAAACGGAGTTGTTCCGGGGAAGAGAACGTTCCGTGTGGAACTCTTCAGAAGATTTGGCAGGACTGTGAATACCAAGAAGATAGCCGCGCTTATGGCGGAAATGAACATAAAGGCACAGATGCCCCATAAGGATGCTTATAAACATCAGGCCTCGCACAGCCATGTGTGTGCTGCACCTGCCAATGCAGTAAACCAGAACTTCTTCATTGGACCAAGAAGGGTCATTCTTTCTGATATAACCTATCTGTACTATGGCGAATACAGGACACCTTTTTATCTGTGTGTGTTCAGGGATGCTTATACCAGGGAGAACCTTGGATGGAGCATAGGAAAATATATGTCGCTAAGGCTTGTGGAAGAGGCTTACAGGTTGATGATGCAGCACCATGGAGATGAGCTTACGGAAGTCATGAAGGCGAATGAGGTTTATGTACATCATGACCAGGGAAGCCAGTATCTTGCCACATCCTTCACAGACCTGTTACATGATGATGGATTTGTGCAGTCAGTATCTGCCAGAGGGAATTCACAGGATAATGCACCAATGGAAAGTTTCTTTGGCAGGCTTAAGACAGCTATCCTTGACATGGTTGCCATGTGCCGGGATTTCTCTTCTGCCAAGCAGCTTGTTGATGGCTATCTTAAAGCGTACAATTCAGAGCATTATCAGTATGATCTGGCGGGTCTTACACCGGAGGAATTCTGTCAGTATGCTACAACAGGAGTATATCCTCTTGATAACTACTTCGGAGTTCCGGCATCAGTCATGATGACAGGTGGAGACCTTAAGAAAGTGAGACGTAGATATGCTGACGAGGAGGCTGCAGCACGCAGAGAGGCATCAAAAAAGAAACGTGAAGAAAAGCGACTTGTAAATCCTGAAAAAGTGATAATAAGGGACCAGCGTATACTGAAGGCAGTTATAGACAAGTGGAAAGATAAGGAAACAACAGCCTCTAACCAGATCGCAAAGATGCAGGCTGTTCTTGAAAAAACAAAGAGTGCGCTTGAGTTTATAAGGACTCTTACTGAAGAAAAACTCTCGGAGTTAAGGGAACCGCTTGCCTGGAGAAGGTATACTGAACTCAGCTATGTATTCCTGATGAACGAGCTGTTCTAAATCTATATATTCTTTAAAATCTAATACTTTAAAACACCCTACAGCTGTATAATGAAAAAGGCTGTATCGTGGCAGTAAGGGCCTGGCTTATCGCTAATGCGAGTTCACCTCACCCTCTGACGGTACAGCTTTTTGATTGCCGGATAATCCTCTGGCTTATTTGTCATGGCTATATGTTAAATACCTGTTTCGGTTTGTCAAAAATACAAGCTGTCTACTGAAAGTTTATAACTGTCTTATGGAATTCCATATCTGTCATAATTGGTATATCAATTGTCTAATTTGATTCCACCAATTCCATAAATCTGTCTACAAAAAGTCCTTGATTTTTGAACCGGTTTA
>NZ_ATVV01000063.1:0-4099 GCF_000420905.1 Butyrivibrio sp. AD3002
CATAATTTCCAAGAGTAATCAAAACATTTGTTCTTTTTAGAAGGAGTTTTTATGGATAACTACAGAAGAGGTTCACATACACATGCTTATTTCCATGCCTCCTGATGTTGCTCCGGTGAAACTGATCAACACCTTAAAGTCACAGCTCTCTAAAGAAGTCAGGATCAAATACCGTGAACATATAGAAAAATTTCTGTGGGGAGATGCTCTTTTCTGGAGCAGGAGCTATTTTTGTGCCACAACCGGGTCCGTTTCACTTGAAACAGTGAAAAAATATATATAGAAAGCCAGCGCACGGATGACCACAAAAGAAAATATGAAAGAACAGGACGATACAGTAAAGCAAAACGCTGAGGGTCAGCGATTCATCCCCCACCGACTATGTCGGAAGGAGTTTTCTCGCCGATACATCATAATAATAATGCCATTTATACAACTTATTTGTGCGCAATTATTGTATATTATTATTAGGAAAATGTTGCAATTAGTCGGTAATATGCATTATTTTGTATAGGAACACATGTTAAAAATCACTCTTACTGTGGAGGTGTAAAATGTTAAATAAACAGTATTTAAAAATAAATGTTATAGCTGCGATGTTTTCAGCTCTTGCGATTGCATTTGCAACAAGCGGATGTGGTACTCCCGCAGCTAAAAATAATACCGGTGAGTCCGAATCAACATCAGAAAAAGTTGAAGTTTCTACTGACAACACAAATGAATCCAGCACAGAAAATACTACAGAAGAGGACGACAACCGCGTCCTGTATCAGAGCTACCTGAATAACACGCTTCGCGTAGAGGGTAGCTATTTCCTGGAAAAATATCAGGAAATGATAGATCTATATGGCGAGCTGCAGGCATATTATTACGATGTTGATGAGGACGGAGAAAAAGAACTTCTTATCAATGAACCTTCCTACGGCTTTGATATTTTTGATGTAAAGGACGGATCTGTTTATCTTCTTACCTGCGGAGACGGAACTTCGGCTTTTTGCTCTGTTTATGAAGGTAACGGACATACATATATCAGCCACAGCGACTTTTCTCATATGGGAAGGCAGTACCAGGATCTGGCCAGATATGATGCTGAGGGCAGGATTGTCGAACAGATGAGCATCAATGCTGAGTACTTCGATGCTGAGGAAGACGTCTATAACGAAAACAGTGACTTCACCTACAATGGTAAGCCCATAACCATGAAGGAATACGAAGCCTACATGGATACTTACAAATTTGTTGACCCTGATGTAATGGAAAAAGCAGTTTTTGATATGCCTGCTCCTACTGCCAAAGCAAAAACTGACTACAATATTTATGAAGAATACTACACCATCGTTGATCAGGCTGATCCGCTTAAATGGGATGGTTTTCAGCTGATTGACCTTGACGAAGACGGCACACCGGAACTATTCGCGACCTGTACCAATGAAAACAGGCCTGATCCCGGAATGCAGCCCTACATGATAGTCGGCTATAATGATCAGGGCGTTGTTATGAATGATGATTTAGGTGACGGAGTCGCTTCTGCCGGAGGTTACAGAGGAACTCTCTACTATCTTCCCGGCACCGGCAAGCTGCTTGACAGCGCAATCCAGGCACCTCTGGGCCTCCCTTCCGACACAATCTATGAGATGAAGGACGGCTCAATCAACTATACTCAATATGGCGGCTTTGATGTGACAGAATACCCGGATGATGACGATTATAATAGCTGGGATCCGATGGAACACGGCGAATGGAATTGGATGAATGAACCTGTTTCAGAAGATGAATATAAGCAAAAATTTTTAGAGGCCACGGAAAACACTTCCGGTATAGCCATGAGTGAAATTGACTACATGGATAAGGAATCCATACTAAAAAAATTGAAAGAACTGATGTAGGGCAATCAAATATCATGCCCTACATTGTGATCGTTACCTTCGTCCCATTCATCAAAAATATCAATCCTGGGATTATCAAGTAACTCTTTATAAAAATCACTACTGTAAAAATCTGTTATGGCAGCCACATCCCGCAAAGGGCCTCCCGGAACTGTAGTGTAAATACTCAGGTTTATACGTTTAAAATGCGCAAGACCAATCTCTATGTCCTTCTTTAGCTGATCAATGGTCTGTCCCTGCATGCCATACATTAGGTTGATCCACTGATAATGAGCAGATAATTCTTCAGGGGTGACACCGGGTAATCCCTTATGCAAATAGTCCTCCCTGAGTTTTTCATCAAAGGTTTCCACTCCGCATCTGAAAAGAACATCGATGTTGTAAGCTTTAAAAAAGTCTACGAAAAACGGATTACTATCCCTGTAAATATAATGCCCCTCAAGGATGACGGTTTTTATATCTTTTTCCGCGCAGGTTTCCCTTATGTAATTCATGGTGGTAAAAGGAAGCTCGGTATAAGAAGCAGAACAGGTAACGTCAAGGCATGAAGAGCCAATATCTTTGCCTCTTACCTGCTTAAGAACCTTTTTGTTTACAGCGTCGCATGCCAGGACAGAAGATGATTTATCATCCTGATAGTCGCAAAAGGCGCATTTTCCCCATGAACATCCAAGTGATACCAAAAGCACATTTTCTCTTGGTAGGGCACTCTTATTATCAAACTGATATCTTACAAGATCATGTATCATGCTGCAGCCTCAGTAACATCTTCCACATCTTCTTTGATTTCTTCATTTTCCTCTTCAATAAGAATTCCTGATTTTTTGCTGTTTTTCGCAAGATAGAGGAAAGGTGTATCGCAGAGAGCAATAAGCATCTCAATCAGTGAGCCTGCAACTGCTATCTCAAGGCAGTAAAGGAGATCATATGTGCCAATAAATGCAAGAATGGAAAATGCAAAGTTTTCAGCGCAGTTGCAAAGGATTGTGGAGATGTTATTTCTAAACCACATGTGTTTTCCGTTGGTTTTTTCCTTAATCTTCTGATATAAGATTACATCGAGCCAGTTTGACAGCACAAACATAAGACCGGATGCAGCTGTGATTCTTACTGACATAGCAAAAATAGTCTTCATACCGGGATCCACAGCGTCATAAGCATTGGGGATAAAGCTCTGGGTGAACTGCGCAAAAACGATGTATGCGATAAGTGAAGCGGCCGCAATTTTAACGGCACTTTTGCTGGCTTTTACGCTGTATTTTTCATTGAGGATATCTGTAGCCAAATAGGTTGAAGCAAACATTACATTGCCGAGCGCAGTGGATATACCTGCAATATCGACCTGCTTTGAAACCTGTATGTTGGCAAATACTACAGCAAGAGCCATCCAGGTATAAAGCCCCCACTTGCCAAAAAGCCTGTCCATAATTACAACGCCGGAAAAAAAAACGACTAACTCAAAAATTCCAAGAAATAAATTCATTATCTGTAACCTCTCTTTATATATGCTCAGAGCAGGTCAGAAACAACGAATCATCAAAAAAGCTCTGCGCATTAGCACGCAGAGCAATCAGAATACATAGATATTTCCAATCAGCCCTGGTTTTGTTTAACGACAGGATGGTGCAAACGAACTGTCGGTGTCGAAAAGACCTTGGCTATCTTACACTGTTTGAAATATCATGTCAATAAAAATTTGATCGCTGATAAAGATGCAGAAATTGCCGAGTTAAAAAAGGCTCTGAATGATATAAAGAGGCAATCAAAATAACCTGCTTTTTTATATTCAGGCTACTTATAAGCACTGATGATCCCTATGCGGCGCAAATAAAGCGCTGTCATAGGGATTATTCTATTGCTTATGCCGTCCTATTAATATGTCCCTAAGTCAAAACAGCAAAAAAGTCCTCCCGCCACTAATTCGAAATAATGACAGGAGGACTTATCTTACTTCTTATTCTTTACTCTCTTAACTGTTGCGTTCTCAGGAAGGCCTGACTTTTCAAGAAGCGTCTTGTTCTTCTCAAAGTTTTTGGCGTTGGTCTTCACCTTTATGACTACGTTCTTTTTTGTGTTCTTAAAGGCATATTTTCCAACTTTCTTAAGCTTTCCTCTGACGACGACTTTCTGAACCTTCTTACCGTAGTTAAAGGCATTCTTGTCTATAGTGTTGATGTTTTTTCCTATATCAACTTTTGTTGCCTGCTTGCAGT
>NZ_ATVV01000064.1:0-3965 GCF_000420905.1 Butyrivibrio sp. AD3002
ATTTTTTGAGTAGTTCATCAGCTGAATTGGCTTGAATTCCATCTATTGTACTTCGATGGGTATAATGAATGCTTCCTGTTATCTTATGTACTTTTTGATAAAGCGTTGCTTAATAGTTTTTTTTTTGTTTTTTAACACTCATTTTAGAGATAATTCTATATAATCAAGATATGGTATTTATCAACATTCTAAAATGAGGAAGAGCATTGAAGCATCGATACTTGACAGTAATGCGGAATAGAACTACGTTCCTTAGAGCAGAGCAGAGCAGAGCAGAGCAGAGCAGAGCAGAGCATGGGCTAACTGCGCCCTTTTTGCGTCTTGCGAGGCGCTTGAAACTGAATACTATATTCGTGATGGATAACCGTCGGACTTGACGGGGTTACTATACCCTGTCAGGTTCGGCGGTTTTTGTGTTCAAAAGATCGAAGGAAAAGGAGGATGTCTTATAGCGAAGAGCGAATTATCCGTCATAACAAAGGCGAAAGATCTGTGCAGCTATATCATGACCGTGACGGATAAGTCACCCAAGCGTTTTCGTTTCACTCTGGTATCAAGGCTGCAGAATTACGCGCTGGACGTGATCGAGAACCTGATCATGGCAAATGAAACCTTTGTGAGTGCGGGGGATATGCGTTCCGCGGCAATGCGAATGTCATATCAAAGAACGGCCATGAGCAGATTGAAACTTCTTTCATATATGTCGGAGCTTGCCATGAAGCAAGGGTGCATCCTGCCAAAGCAGTATGAACAGATTACGAAACAGGTTTACGATGCCGAGAATATGCTCGGTGCATGGATGAACAGTGATAAGCGGCGTTATGGCGGGAAGCAGGACAATGACGGCAGGTGAGGTGATTGGAGAAAAATGCATTCGACGCCATGCTCGATTTTCAGAATATGTACCGGGCGTACAGGCGGGCGGCGGCAGGCAAGAGGGATAAACAGGAGGTCATCGACTTTGAGCTGGATCTGTCCAGGAACCTGTGGGAGATTATTCATCAGATGGAGGATAAGACCTATAGGGTTGGTGGATATCACAAGTTCATGATATACGATCCGAAGGAACGGAAGATAGAAGCACTTTCCTTCCGCGACAGAGTGGTACAGCACTGCCTGTGTGACAATATCCTGAAGCCGTACTTTGAGAACAGGCTGACCTACGACAATGCAGCCTGCCGGGAAGGAAAGGGAACGGATTTTGCGAGGGATAGACTTACAGCGTTCCTGAGGGAGCATTACAGAAAGCATGGAGCAAATGGCTATATCTTAAAGTATGATATCCGGCATTATTTTGACAGTATCGACCATGAGATTTTGAAGGAAATGCTTAAAGATATTCCAGATAGAAATGTGCTGGGGCTTTTGTACCACATTATAAGGAGCTACGAGGGAACTACAGATTCCAAGATGGGAAGAACGAAGGGACTGCCTTTAGGCAACCAGACCAGCCAGTGGTTCGCGCTGTACTATCTGGATTCCATGGATCGCCTGATCAAAGAGAGGATGCATATAAAGCATTATGTACGGTACATGGATGATGGGGTTCTGATTCATGAGAGCAAGGACTGTTTAAAGGAAGTCCTCCGTCAAATGAAGGAGAAGGCGAAGGAACTGAGGCTGGAGTTCAATCAGAAGACACAGATCATGCCAATCTCGGAAGGGGTGGATTTTCTTGGTTTCAGGTTTTACCTGACAGATACCGGAAAAGTGATCCGGAGGCTTCGCACCTCGAACAAGAGGCGGTGGAAGAGGCGTTTGAAAAAATATAAAGAGGAGTACCGTGTGGGCAACAAGAGTCTGGAGGAGATAGGAAGGAGCGTTGCAAGCTATAACGGGCATCTTGCCCACGGTCATACATGGAAGCTTCGTAAAAAGGTGATGGGAACATTCGTACTCACCCATGCGCCGAAAGAGGAAGTGAGTGATGGGTTGTAACGGAGGGCTGCAGGGCTTTCCTTAAGGGCTGTCATGCAAAAGGCGTTTTTGCCTGAACATGGTTGCCAAATACAACAGGGACAGGGTTGTATGGTGGCTCCGCTCGCCCGGCAACAATGATAATAATGCGGCGTGCGTGAACGGCGGCAACGCTGATGAGAACGGCAACAATGTCAACAAAAAGCTTGCTGTTCGTCCCGCATTGCCCGGTCGCCCGAAGTGTATGGAAGGTTCCATGCGCCAGTGCATCAGGCAAAGGAACCCTGTTCCTTTTCATGGAAATATCCATGGAAAAACACATGCTGTCGGAGCCTGTGGACGCGAAAGCTTTCACAGTATTGGGAACGGGTGATGATCCGTTTCCCCGGCAGCCATTTTAAGAGAAAGAATTGTTTGTAATTATACAGACAGTCGAGTCAAAAAGGAGGTAAGAACAAAATGAAGAAAAGAAAGGCTCTGCTGAGCATTGTACTTACTATTGTAATGGCAATCAGCACGTTTACCGGGTTTGTTCCGGGAGCATGCCTGAAAGTGCAAGCAGAAGGAACAACCTATAGTCCGGCGTCTGAGTATAACGACTACGGGACATTAAATTCAAATGGCACAACGGTACAGATAGAAGGGGTCAGATATGACGGTACAAATGTAGCTGATTGGTATGTGATCGGATATGACAGTGCCGGCCAAACTGTGACACTACTTTCAAAGCAGTCTTTTGGCAGTCAGGCGTTCAATTCTTCGCCGAGTAATAGTTATGAAAACTCTACTATCAAGGGCTTTGTGGAAGGCTTAATAGGTGATGGAAAGCAACTTGCCGGAATCAAGGATGCACTTGCAAATATAAGTGGAAAAGTCACAGGGACTCCTGATACTATATCAGGTTCTGTGCCGTATCTTTTGAGCTATGCAGAGGCGAATGATTTAAACGCTACAAAGAAGTCAGGGGCTGCAGATAGCTGGTGGCTCCGCTCGCCCGGCATATATGATTCTTTTGCTGCGTGCGTGTACGGCGGCATCGCTGTTGAGTACGGCTTCATTGTCATTGTTTGCTTGCTGTTCGTCCCGCTTTAAAGCTGAATCTGGAATCAGTAATCTTCAAATCTGAATCCGGTTCCTATTCGTTTGCGTTGAAGCCGGCGGGATATAGTGTGACTCTTTCAGGCGGTGCGAATGCAACAACAAGCGGCGGAGCAACGAGCCAGACCGGATTGACAGGCGCTATGACCACCGTGACCTATACGGCGAAGACCGGATATTATTTTGCGGAGTTTGCTGATATTACTGACAATGGTATTACTGCAAAAAGAACGAGTAGTACGGCTGTAACGGTTTCCGGTACACCGACTACGGATGCGACCATCACGGTTCCCGACGCGGTGGAGAAGACGGCGGCCACGGTTACAAAGGCACCGACAGCCAAGACACTGACCTACACCGGACAGGCTCAGGGGCTTGTAAACGCAGGTGAGGCGGAAAATGGCACAATGCAATACGCTCTCGGCAAGGATGCGGCGACTGCCCCGGCAGACGGCTGGAGCACATCCATCCCTACAGCTACCGACGCGGGAACCTACTATATATGGTATAAGGTAGTAGGTGATGATAATCATACAGATTCTGAACCTGCTTATGTTACAGTGACAATTGAATCGGAATCAGGTAATGGAGTAGAGGAAACTAAGAATCCTGATGGAAGCAGAACTGTCACAGAAGTAAAAGAAACTAAAGATGGCACATCAAATATCACAGTCACGAATTACAATAGTAAAGATGAACAGATTTCCCAGTATGTATTCAAACAGACAAAAGGGACAACATTAGACCTCAAAAATGTAAACAGTAAGAACCTCAAAACAGTAGTAGTTCCGGGGGCAGTAAAAGCAAATGGTAAGACCTACAAAGTCACGAGAATTCGCAAGGGCTTCCTTAAAAACTGCAAGCAGGCAACAAAAGTTGATATAGGAAAAAACATCAACACTATAGACAAGAATGCCTTTAACTACGGTAAGAAGGTTCAGAAAGTCGTC
>NZ_ATVV01000065.1:0-3490 GCF_000420905.1 Butyrivibrio sp. AD3002
TCAGCCATCCTTTTTATATAGTTATAATCCTTTTCTGTAGCATGTAACTGATACCTGCTATATAACAGTGTGTTTACATTCAGGATTGAACCATGGTCACCAAATTTGCAGACTTTATCAATGTCTGCATAGCGGTCAGTGGTCATCTTAAGCCCTTTCTCCTGAATCAGTTCACATGCTTCTTCGTAAGAGTACAATTGGTTTTCCATATCGTTATTACTTCCTTTTCTCAAAAATGTGCAGGAGAGTATCTTACAATAACGGAAAGTTGCTTTCAATAGTATTTTTGTTTCTTAAGAAAAGTTTAAAAAAAAGCTACTAATCATTTTGTATGATAGTTTTGGCTGTGATTTATAAACTAGAATAGTTTATAAATATCGAATGTTATTCTTTGGCTTGGTGCAAATTTATGCTATTGTATTTTATAGATATTCTTTAGAAATTATATATTTAAATTCTGTTCTATTGAGTATAGCACAGATTATCAGGAGGCATACATGTTACATATCATAATTCTCAGCAAGGGTTATTTCCCGGATAAGTTAAATAGTAAGGATGCTGCTAAGGACAGGGTTATTGTCATAGCATCAGCAAACGATTCGATACCGGTGTCTGCTTATCAGAATGAGATGTTAAGGAATATGGAGGTAAAGCTCCTTCCTGATATTAAGGATAGTTCTGCAGAAGGAAAAACCATGCTCCGCATTGCCCAGGCGATGCTCATAGGTCAGCTCACGGCAACCGAAAAGGAATATGAAATCTATACAGATGATGCTGTTCTTATAAAAGGACTTTCTCCTTTTACAGGGATCAAAACTTCTGCAAAAAGGCAGCCCCGCAAAAAGGTAAACATAGAAGTTGAGACGAAAGAAAAGAAGACTGCGGTAACCAAGGAGAAGGCAGCAAAGAAGCAGGAGAAGAAAGCTCCTTCTAAAAAACAGACTGCAAAAACATCAGAAAATGTAGCAAAGTCTGAAGCAGGAGAGATGAAGAAGGAATCAGAGCCTCGAAAGAGAAGGCCCATGATCACAAATAAGCTGGCAGACTATACGGCAAAAAAGGAAAACGCGCCTGAAAAGAAAGAGAAAAAAGCACCTAAGGCTGCTCCCAAGAAAGGAGCTGTAAAAATCCCTACGCTTGCACAGATAAAAAAGGTATTGGGTGCAGCAAACAGCAGCTATGCCAAGGCCGTACTTGAAGCGTGCAAGAATTCCAACCAGATCACATTCGAGATGAACACAAGAATGGAACTGGCAAAGGCGGGACTTGATGCAGTTGCTTGCCAGGAACTTGCAAAAACTCTTAACGATGAATTCGGAAATGCTCTTCCGACAGCATGAAAACTGTTGCCAGATACTGTTTTGGATCAAGATGAAGTCTAAAGGATAATAAGGAGTTTTAGATGTTTAGTCCCTTATCAATAATAATTATTGTTGCGTTTGTAGGGCTTTTTGCTATTTTGTATCTCGTAATAGCGTTACCTGCAGCCAGAAAAAGAGATCAGCTTTACAATTACGAAGATGTAACATTGGGCATGAGGGAAGAAGAAATGCTTGATATAATGGGCGATGGATATAACAAAAGTCTTCTGAAGGATAATCGTACCAAGTATGAATGGAGGATTAACGCTCATAGTCAAAGCAGTGGTGGTGTAACAGAATATTCAGGTGTAAGTAAGGTTACTATCTATTGCAAAGATGGGGTAGTGGAAGAAGTAAGACCATATAATATTGAATACTAATTGAAAGATTTATACATATTACAACTAAAAAAAAGAATATAAGACCCAGCTTAGTATAATTTTATTATATTTTAAGCTGGGTTTTATTTGTTCTTTACCTGAAAGAGTAATAATTATCATAGGTTTTATATGGAGTGAAATCTTTCATTCCTCTTTGGTATGTTCTAGGAAGGAGATAAATGCCTATGAAGCAGGTAATAAGAAAAATTGGATGTTCTTTACTGGCCTTTGCCCTGACTTTTATGACAATGTCCGGGATTATGGAAGCGGGCATAGTAAAGGCCCAGGAAACAGTGACCAGCGCTACAAATGTAATCCTCACAGATGGAACTGTAAATAGCAATAGTTCTCACTCAGGTCAGTTTTATGATGGAACAGGGGATGCAGTATTATTTATGGCAAACGGTACAACCTATGACAGTATAACGCTGACTGCAACAAATACACTCACCATAAAAAATTTGAATACTCCTAAGTTGACTGGTGGATCTAAATCTAATGTGAGTTTCTGGGGCAGTGATTTTACATTTGTGTTTGAAGGAACTAACTATATTCAGGATCTTTCAGTTGATGGTAATTCAACAATAAAAATGGCAGCCGGAGCTAGTCTGAAGTGTGATTCGCTTGGTATTGACACAACTCTTCGTGACACAAATCTGACACTTGGAGATGGAACAACTGCAACCAAAGATCCTAATACTGCTAAAGGGTCATCGATCAGTGATATTGAATTCACCAACACGCAAAGCCAGCCTGAACCACAGAAGGTTAACCGCACAATCACATTTGATGCGAATGGTGGAACCGGAACTATGGATGCTGTAACTGTAACTGAAGGAAGCCAGTATACACTTCCCGAGAACAAGTTCACTCCACCCACTGATAAAGAATTTGATAAGTGGGATAAGGGTGCTGCAGGAGCAGTTATAACAATAACAGAAGATACGACGATAAAAGCACTTTGGAAGGACAAAGCTGACGGTGCTGCAGGTGATAAGGCAGATGAAAAGATAGACAAGAGCCAGAAAAACGCAAAACTTTCGAAACCAAAGGCAGGAAAGAAGTCCATTACCATAAAGTGGAAAAAGCAGACAGCAAAGGGAATCAAGGGCTATGAAATCCAGTACAGTACAGATAAGGATTTCAAGACCAATGTCAAGAAAGTAACTATAACAAAGGCAAAGACAGAGACTAAGACTATCAAGAAACTTAAGTCTGGAAAGAAATATTATGTTCGTATAAGAACATATAAGAAAGTATCAGGCGAAAAGGTATATTCCAACTGGAGTACTCCAAAGAGCGTTAAGGTCAAATAACTTTCATCTGATATCCACATAAGGTAAAAGCATGAGCTCCTCAAAATATGAGGGGCTCGTTTTATAAACCGGATCAATTATGATGTATCAGCGAGAAAACTCCTTCCGACATAGTCGGTGGGGGATGAATCGCTGGCCCTCAGCGTTTCGCTTTGCTGTATCGTCCTGTTCTTTCATATTTTCTTTTGTGGTCATCCGTGCGCTGGCTTTCTATATATTTTTTCACTGTCTCAAGTGAAACGGACCCGGTTGTGGCACAAAAATAGCTCCTGCTCCAGAAAAGAGCATCTCCCCACAGAAATTTTTCTATATGTTCACGGTATTTGATCCTGACTTCTTTAGAGAGCTGGGACTTTAAGGTGTTGATCAGTTTCACCGGAGCAACATCAGGAGGCATGGAAATAAGCATGTGTATGTGATCCTCGTCAGTCTC
>NZ_ATVV01000066.1:0-2022 GCF_000420905.1 Butyrivibrio sp. AD3002
CTTACATCATCTGCAGATCCCGACTCACCAACATGTATTATCTTAGTAAGTCCGTAATGTTCAGCTTTTCGATACAGGGGAATAAAAGCTTCAAATGGTCGAATATTCTCGCCGCCGCAGACATCGAGTGACTTAAAGAATCCGGTCTTTATGTACTCATCAATTGAATCTGTCGCAGAATCGATATCGCAGGCTGATATATAGGTAAGTTCCGGTTCAAAAACTGTTTCCGGACAGTATTTCATGTGAAAACCCTGAATCAGTTCCCTGAATTTATCAATTCCTCCTACAAGTTCAATCTCCGTAGCCCCGAAATTCATTGCAAGCCTTTTAATATTGTTGCGCCCGGCTTCAGCAAACGCCCCCTCCCATCTAAAGACTATGCCTTCATCTCCTGAGCAAAAGGGTTTGACATAGGTAGTGAACCAGTTCTGCATACCCTCAAGACCATCAAAGGTTTCCGGAGGGGCGGGAAAAGAATGGCCCGTCCGCTCTTCAACCCACTTAAGAGTGCATCCCTTAGTTGAATGGTTATGCAGATCACTCTTAGGAGCTTCTATAAGTTTGCCTGTGTTATTCTCTATCAATCCCTCTACAAATAAACTATTTGCCATAATCCTCCCAAATCTTTCCCTATATATTTTTCAAAATAGCATACAGAGATACTATCTTTTATTTTTTGAAATAGCATACTTGTGCAAGTTGTACCGCATCATCAATCATTTCGTTGCCTGCACGATCAGAATACTTAAGATAATCTTTTACCCTATCAGCAGCCACCAGCTCTCTCCCATATATTTTTCCTGTAGCCGGATCAATATGACTCTCATAAATATCTTTTATCTTCGCTATCATTCTTACCTGAGCATACTTATCCGAATTATCCTCCACCAATAAATACCCAAGATAATGGATATCTTCCAGTTCAATATTCAATTCTTCAATATATTCCCGTTTCAATGTCTCTTCAAAAGTTTCAGCATTTTCAGGCTTTCCACCGGTCAATTTGTATTTTCCGTCCTCAATCCTCAAGACAACCAGGTTATCTGCTGAAAATGCTATTCCATAAACCTGTTTTACCGGTAACTGGTCAGGAACAGAATCCTTAAACCATGTAAAGTCAGCCATAATGCAATCCCCATAGTATGATTTCCATGTTAAGAAAAAGACGGCAAGTCTTTAAACTTACCGCCTATAATTGTCTGAAGTCACAATGAGTATTATACTAAATTCTGAAAATTATTTCAAAGACATCACATATATCTGACAGGGATTTGCCTCATCCCATAGGAGAGGGAATACTTCCAATTCCTTGAAGCCACAGCTTATGTAAAAGAGATTAGTCCTGTCATAGTCCTCATACATTCCCATCTTCACAGTCTTGACCTGCATGAATTCATACCCCTGTAATCTTGCGGTTTCTTTAGCCCTTTCTACGAGCTGCCTGCCAAGGCCGCTTCTGTGATGATCCTGTAAAACTCCCATAACAGCCAGTTCGACAGTGACCTTTCCTGTTTCTTTTAGGCAAAGAAATCCCACATATTCATCATCTTCCTTTGCTGCAAAAAACGTCCAATCGGCACTTCCGGAAATATATTCCTCTCTGCTCTCTTCTACGCCAAACCAGTCAGTAAGAGCCTCCAGAACTTTCCTTGCGATAGCTTGTTTTTCATTTGGATCTTTTATCTCCACAATCATTATTATCTTATCCTTTCCCCCTTTATTTTAGCGTTTCATCCGGGTAGTCATGAACTACCTCCACCGACTCTGCGTCGGAAGAGGTTTCTGTTATGCCGCAGAGCGGCATGAACCTTTGGGATGCTTAACGCATCCCAAAGAACAGGGCATGTCCACTATGCCCCTATCCCATTGGGTTACCTTTGGGAATACTTTTCTTAAGATATTGGCAGCTCCGTTTATGTCTGCATTTGTTATTGTTCCATCGTAGTGCCTGTACAGTCCTCTTTTTATCCTTCTTCCTGAAAAAGAGTATTCTTTATTCTTCCCTTTTTCATACATGGG
>NZ_ATVV01000067.1:0-1845 GCF_000420905.1 Butyrivibrio sp. AD3002
GATAGGAGCATTCCTGTAATTCAGAAATAACGCCAATTGAATAAAAAGAAACCTCTAAGTAAGATAAAGGTGTTCATCTTGGCGGATGAAAAAACATCTTATGCTAACCGGAGGTTTCTCAAAATGAATTTTACACAGAATGACAGACTTAAGCAAGTAACTGCAGATACACTGATTGTTGGGGTTGATGTTGGATCACAGACACATTTCTGTAGAGCGTTTGACTGGAGGGGATTTGAGCTATCCAGAAGAGTGTTTAAGTTTAGTAACGACCGAATGGGATTCCTTACATTCCTTCGATGGATTGAGGAACTCATGAATAAGACCGATATGAAGAAGGTCATTGTCGGCTGCGAGCCTACTGGTTGCTACTGGCTTACGTTTCAGAAGTTCTTACAGGATCATGATGTAAAGCTTGTAACAGTAAATCCATTTACTGTAAACAGAAGCAAAGAACTGGATGATAACAGCCCGGAAAAAAGTGACCTAAAGGATCCTAAAACAATCGCTATGCTGGTTAAAGAAGGAAGATATTCAACTTCTTATCTACCGGAAGGTGTATATGCAGAGATCAGAGAAGCCTCTGTATGCAGAGACCAGATCATGAAGCAGCATGTACGTCTGTCTAATCAGATACAAGGATGGTTACAAAAATTCTTTCCCGAGTATCTGGATTGTTATTCCGATTGGGATTCAACAAGTGGACTTATGCTTTTAAAGAGCGCACCACTTCCTCAGGATATCCTTAAAATCGGAGCAGGTGGAATCAATCAAATATGGCGTGATGCAAAAGTGCGTGCGGCAGGATTAAAGAGGGCTCAGACCCTGGTAGAAGCCGCACAGGAAAGTGTAGGTTTAGAAGCTGGTGAGGCTGCAAGACTTGAGATTTGGGTTCTTGTGAATGACTACATACTTAAGGCAGAACAGCTCAAAAGACTTGATGAATACCTAGAGGAAAAAATAAAAGAGGTTCCAAATGTGGAGAAACTGCTCGCCATTAAAGGAGTAGGGATGAGTACTGTGATTGGCTTTATAGCTGAGGTTGGTGATATCGGACGTTTCACTGACCCAAAGCAGATACAGAAGCTTGCAGGGCTAGAGATAGTCAAAAAGAGCTCTGGAAAGAAAAAAGGACAGCCAAGAATCAGTAAGAGGGGCAGAAGAAAGTTACGAAGAACAATGTATGAATCAGCGCGTGCACTGATGAGCTGGAATCCTGCGTTTCAAGATGTGTTCCTTTATTACAGGAACAGAACACGAAATCCTCTTGGAGGAATGCAGGCAAAGATAGCGGTTGCATGTAAAGCTATCAGAGTGTTCTACGTAATACTACAGACAGGTTGTGACTTTGATGAAGAAAAGTTCCGAAGGGACATCATCAGACCAGAGGCAGCCTGACTAAACAGCACATACTGTACCAGACAACGTCCGCCAAGAGTTCAATTGGTGCTGGATTACAGGAGTGCTCTCTATCAATGAAAAAGCAGAGCGAAGCCGCTAAGACATACATTATAGGGCATGACCCTGGATAGGAGCAAAAGCGGCACCCCACTATGGGTAGGCTGGACGAAGGAATTTAGGACACTCCTACGGGAGAAAGATCCTGTTAGACATGAGAGGTTAGCAGCCATAGGGAAGAATGGGACACAGATTCGCCTTCATAAAAAGGATGACGTTATCTTTCGTGCACCCTTCTGACTGGAAACACATATGCATTGTACCTGAAATGACATGGTTTTCGCCCATTATTTAATGCTTATCATTGTTTGTAACTTATTAACCAATTGCACATAGGGCTTAAATACTGGTTCTTTTGTGCAAAATATATAAGAAAGTATAGAGAGA
>NZ_ATVV01000068.1:0-1662 GCF_000420905.1 Butyrivibrio sp. AD3002
CATGAAATCCCCCATCTGTTATGAAGTGACCTCCTGTCAAGAGTAAAATTCGAGGAAATCACAACAATCTTTTCCTTTCTTAAGTTTGAACACTAGGTACAGAGGCAGAGCCTCAGATCTAACAGTCCCCGGCCTTGGCCACTCTGTTATACGTGGATTGGTTACCAACAGGTCAATGGTCCGCCGTGAATCTTGCTGTCTCATAGCGTGAATCAAAATATTTAAAATATAATGTCAACAGAGATGGGTCGCAAATAATTCGAACCATAGAATGCTCTAAAGCCCTGCCTCCGTATCCAGTGTTTGTTTTGTTATGCAGATGAAATCTGATAACATCAGTTTCATCTGCTTGATTACTACATTTGATATTTAGATGATTCTGTCATAGGCCTTGCCGCGTTAGCGGTGCGAAGCAGCCTTGACTGAATCAGATAAATGTCATATCAAGAAATATGATTTGTTGCCATTCCCCACATAAAACATGCAAGTTCTCTTGCCACTGCAGTTGTCGCAACATTTCTGTTAATACATCTTTTCAAGGTCATATGATAAAATCTTTTTCTTAATCGCTCATTGGCTTTATCTGCATAAGCAATTACTTCTGGATTGCATCCCTTTTGCCTTTGTTTTAAAGCAATGGACTTATGGCCGATATTGCCTCTCGTATAGCTCTGGGCAGCTTCTACCATCAAACGTCGCAAGTGACTATTTCCAGCCTTGGTAATACTATAGCGATTTACATCACCACCACTGGAATCCTCACTTGGTACAAGTCCTAAGAACCCAGCAAATTTAGTTGCTTTTTCAAACCTGTCAAAATCGCCAATCTCAACAATCATTGATAATGCTGTGTGGGTCTTAACCCCAAGGAAGCATCCCATATTCTTGACTTTTTCTTTATATTTGTCTCTATTTGCTAATTCTTCTATCTTTTTATCAAGTCTTTCTATTTTTTCGGTAAGATAATCAAAAGTTATCAAATACTCTGATAGTGTCTCTTTAGCAAGCCCTGTTAAATCAAGATTTCTCAGCCATTCAAGGTGAGCTATCGTCCAGTATGTCTTTCCGCCTTCAAATTTCTTTCCTGATCTCAAAACAAACGCGAGAATCTGCTGCTTGATCTTTTTAAGCATTTGTTTTTGATCATCCCTCATTCGTATATATTCTTTAATCTCATTGTCTTCAGCATCTGGAACATATACTTCACTATAAGTGTGAAAAGCAAGGCATCTTGCGATATTCGCAGCATCTCTTTTGTCAGTTTTTACACGATTTGTATTAGTAATTGCCATGGTCGTAGGAGCAAGGATTTTACAGTCGACTTCATGATCATTCAGCTGATGATACAAAGAATATCCCAAACATCCAGCTTCATACCCACAAACAAAAGTTACTTCTCCATCATAGCGTTTACGTACCTGTTCCATATATTTCAGGATAAGTTTATAGTCTGCAGGTATGGTCTGCTTATACTCAACCTTATCGGTATCATAAGAATAGCAGCATAAAGTGTAGCTCTCTTTGTGGACATCCATTCCGATATAAACTATAGTATTCATATGTGGCCTCCTATTGTATGCGGTAATCCCTGTTACCATTAATCTCAACAATTAATAGCTTACAGGTAAATCCACGAACCTACAATCTGGAGGTCACTTCATA
>NZ_ATVV01000069.1:0-1714 GCF_000420905.1 Butyrivibrio sp. AD3002
TACCTTAATCCGTGGAGTTTAATTATTATTTCATGCTGCAATCACTTTGTTTATGCGGTCTGTCGATACGTTTAAAAGGATTAACAATATCACCCATTTGGTGATGTTTTCTGATACAATATTCCATAAGAAAACACCATGGAGGCAGTCATCATGAAAAAGATAAAAATTGAGTTTACCAATGAGCGGATCATCCCAGCCAGCGGCCTTGCAGTTGTCGGTGCCATTCTCGGCAAAAGCGACTTCGTAAAGCGGTGCAACCGTATGGATGTCACCCCAAACCGTTCACAGCACCAGATCAAGAACGGGGATGTCCTGCTCACTTATATCGGACTTCTCACCATGGGGAAACCTGCTTATGAGTCCGTCCATGAGTTTGATGACGACCCGGATTTTTACAAATACGCACTTGGCATTGTCAGAAGCATCCCTTCTGAGGAGACGCTGCGCCAGCGGATGGATGACATTGGCTCATCCATGCGTTCTTATATCCTTGCGGAAAACATCAAGATGCTCAGGGATAATGGCATTGTACCGGGAAAACTTCCGAACGGTTATGTGCCTGTGGATATTGATGTCACGCCCTTTGACAATTCCAAAACCAAAAAGCAGGGTGTTTCCAGAACTTATAAGGGATGTGACGGCTATGCGCCGATCATGGCATATATTGGAACGGAAGGCTATCTGGTCAACTGTGAACTCCGGGAAGGAAAACAGCATTGCCAGAAGCATACCCCTGAGTTTTTACGGGAAACCATCCGTATGTGCAGGGAGATCACGGATGAACCGCTCCTGATCCGCCTTGATTCAGGAAACGATGCCGCAGAGAATATCGGTATCCTGGTGGAAGCAGGCTGTTATTTCATCATAAAACGCAACCTCCGCAGGGAAAGCAAAGAGGACTGGCTGCAGATGGCACAGGAATACAGCCAAGATATCGAAACTCCCCGTGAAGGGAAAACCGTCTATATCGGCAGCGACTGGAAACCGGTTTCCTATAAAACAGTGGATGATGCGGAAAAAACCATCACCGTCCGTGCCGGGTACGAGATCATAAACCGTACCATTGATAAATATGGCCAGTTCCTTCTGGAAGGCGACATTGAAGTCAATACCTGGTGGACAAACCTTGGAATGACTGACCGCGAAGTCATAGGACTCTACCATGCCCACGGCGAATGCGAGCAGTTCCATAGCGAGATCAAGACCGATATGGATTTGGAGCGGCTGCCATCCGGCAAATTTGAGACCAATGAGCTGGTACTGGAACTGGCAATCCTGGCCTATAACATTCTGCGGATGATCGGACAGGAAAGCATCGGAAGGAAGGGCACAGAGACAAAACATACAGTCAGGCGCAGAAGGCTGCGTACGGTGATTGGTAATATGATCATGATGGCAAGTCACGTTACAGAGCATGCCCGGCAGTTGTTGTTAGTCCTTGGCCGAAGTAATACATGGCGGTATGCTTTTGCGCAGGTGTATACAGCATTTGCGGATTTCCGGTGATAAATGTCATCCTTCCAGGTAGCCTTTGAGAAACCAAGGGGAAAGTGTGCCCTTTTGAAAGGATTTCTAGTGTTCCTAACCTTCATTTGGAACCAAAATCAATCCAGATACATTAAAATAATGTCTTTGAAGAACTATTTATCAAGAATAAGCCAATCCGATTTGGGATTGGCATCATAAAACAACCAGTTTCACGGATTCAGGT
>NZ_ATVV01000070.1:0-1521 GCF_000420905.1 Butyrivibrio sp. AD3002
CGTATAATCCAATCATGTTAGAAAAGTGATTGGATTATTCCTTTCTCCCAGGTTCTCTGGGCTATTTCTAATCCTTTTCTGATATATTTATTTAGGCACTGTGGATCTGTTGCTATTTCATTACAGCTTTGACTGGTACGAGGTGACTCAGACCACAGCTTTTCGTCTAATACTGGTAATTAGTTTGTTAACGCTTGACGTTTAGATTTACGTGATTACACAGTCGATTTCTCTGTGGTAGACAACAGTGCCAACTATAATAATCAGGAGGTTTTATCTAATGTCTATGTACTTTGCAGGAATTGATATTTCCAAGTACAAACATGATTGCTGCATTATAGCTGCAGCCGATCAATCTGTAACAGCTAAGTTCACTTTCAAAAACAATAAAGAAGGATTTGAACAGCTTCTCACTACAATCAACTCATTATCCGGTCCTGAGGACATAAGAATAGGGTTTGAATCAACATCTCATTATGCCCTGAATCTTGAGCTTTTCCTTGAAAACGCCTCGCTAACGTTCATGGAAGTAAATCCAGTCCTGATATCGGAATATAAAAAATCGACCACTCTAAGGCGTACAAAAACCGATTCTGTTGACTGTGAATCCATTGCTCGCTGGTTAATGACTGTTGAGTACAAACCCCATTCAAAAGGATTTTATCACTCTTATTCTTTAAAGTCATTAACACGTCTTCGTGACAGGTTAGTCCGTCAAAGATCCTTATATCTTGTTAAACTCACAAATGTTCTTGATCACACTTTTCCGGAGTTCAAGCCATTCTTTAATGAGAGCTTTTCTAAAACTGCTTTATATTTATTAGAAAACTACGGCTCTGCCGAGAACATGTCTGCCATGAATGAAACAGACTATAACGAACTCCGACGCATATCTCGTGGTAAGTTCTCTCCTCAACAGTTCTTGGAGTTGAAGCGTTTAGCGGCTGATACTGTTGGTATCAATAATTCTATATTTGATGTTGAACTTGAAAGCTTACTATCCCTATACAAATCCTTGGTCAAAGAAATCAATACTCTTGAGGGTGAGATTATAAGGCTCATCAAAGAAGTTCATCCTCATTTCATGACCATTCCAGGAATTGGTCCTATTTCTGCTGCAGTAATCTACGCAGAATACGGGGATATCTCTAACTTTTCATCACCCGCACAGATGCTTGCTTTTGCTGGAATTGAACCAAGTGTAAATGATTCCGGTACAGAATCCAACGGTGGCAAAATGGTAAGGCATGGATCATCTCAGTTGCGGTATGTATTGCTAAACTGCTGTATTCCTTTAATTCGTTTCGATATGACTTTTGCAACTTATTATGCCAAGAAACGTCATGAAGGCAAACCACATAGGGTAGCTATAACCCACGTTGCGAAGAAACTCATCCGAGTAATCTTTGCTTTAGAAAAACAGGACATAGACTTCAATTCTCAAAAACTACGCTAATCACGAATAGCATCGAATCCGGTTACCATCTGAAATACGATGTATTCAGATGGTTTATTAAAGTT
>NZ_ATVV01000071.1:0-1379 GCF_000420905.1 Butyrivibrio sp. AD3002
GGAAGCGATTGGTGTTGATGATGTTGCTATCCGAAAAGGCCAGACCTATGCCACTGCTATTTATGATTTAAAGGATCATCATTTAATTGCATTGCTTGATGGTCGGGATGGAGTACCATTAAAAGAATGGCTGAAATCACATAAAAAAGTACGGCTTGTTGCAAGAGATAGAGCAAGTGCATATGCCTCCGCAATCAACGAAGTACTTCCAGAATGTATCCAGGTAGCGGACAGATTTCATTTATTGCAGAATCTTCTCGAATATATGAAAAATATTTTCAAGGAAGAAATGCCACCCCGCCTATATATTCAAAACGGAGAAATATCTGAAAAAGCACCAGAAAAAATATTAAAAGAGAAGACACCGGATTTCCCATTTCTTGACAGTCTGCATTACGATAATACTCCACCTGTAGATTGCAATGGAAATGAAGTGATTTATGATAACAAAAAGCATGATCTGAATTCACCACAGTATCAACATCAGAAAGAAAAGAGGAAAAAAAACAACAATTAATTCGGGAGATACAAGCTTATTGGAAAAAGCAGGAGAAGCCGCAGATAAAAGAAGTAGCTGAAATTTTCGGAATCGCCTCTCTTACAGCAAAAAAATATATTTTTATGACGAAAGAGGCTATTGCTGCATTGGACCATCCTACGAATTACAAGAAACGGGATTCGTCTATGAATGCATGGCTCAATGTTATTTATAAAATGATGGCTGACGGTTTCAGTAACGAAATAATTTATTTTTACATCAAGCATCAAGAATCCTTTCATGATTCTGACCGCAAACTCGAAAATTATATTTATATTATTGGGAAAAATAATTTTCCAGACCGAGCCCTATTCAATAGAAAAACAACTATGGAATGGGTATTACCGCCAGAAGTGACTGTAATCAGCAGAGCAGATTTACTTAAATATATATTGACGTGTAATCCTAAAACAAAGCGAGATTCTGTCATTGAAAAATATATTGGTCAGATAAAAAGCAGTTATCCTGTTGTTACAAAAGTTGAAAAAATGTTCAAAGAATTCCATTCCTTGCTAATGGGAAAAGATGAAGAAAAATTAGATGAATATCTTAGAAAATATAGCGAGAGCGAAATACAATCGTTTTGTAATGGAATAAAAAAGGATATCCTTCCGGTCAAGAATGCGATATCCTTCTCTATAAGTTCTGGATTTGTTGAAGGAAACAACAACAAATTCAAAGTCCTCAAACGTATTGTATACGGTAGAAGTGGATTAGTCAATCTAGAGAAAAAATGCAAGTTGGCTTTTATACATAAAAGTAAAGATTTTTCCCTCTCTGCGCTATTATAAAACAAGCTGGTATCAATTTGATACCAGCTAATGTTTCACTTTGTTATACC
>NZ_ATVV01000072.1:0-1121 GCF_000420905.1 Butyrivibrio sp. AD3002
GGGGACCACCCCCTAAGGCTAAATACTACTTAGTGACCGATAGCGCATAGTACCGTGAGGGAAAGGTGAAAAGGACCCCGGGAGGGGAGTGAAAGAGAACCTGAAACCCTGTGCCTGCAAACTGCGAAAGCTCCTTATGAGAGTGATCGCGTACTTTTTGTAGAACGGTCCGGCGAGTTACGCTTACTGGCAAGGTTAAGCACTTCAGGTGTGGAGCCGTAGGGAAACCAAGTCTTAAGAGGGCCAGAGTCAGTAGGAGTAGACCCGAAACCGGGTGATCTATCCATGTGCAGGATGAAGCGGCCGTAAAAGGCTGTGGAGGTCCGAACTCACATCCGTTGAAAAGGGTGGGGATGAGGTGTGGATAGGGGAGAAATTCCAATCGAACCCGGAGATAGCTGGTTCTCCTCGAAATAGCTTTAGGGCTAGCCTCGATACAGATTTGCGGAGGTAGAGCACTGAATTTCATAGGGGGCGTCAAAGCCTACCGAAGAATATCAAACTCCGAATGCCGCGTAATCGATTATCGGGAGTCAGACTGCACGAGATAAGTTGGGCGGTCAAAAGGGAAAGAGCCCAGACCTTCAGTTAAGGTCCCCAAGTGCGCGTTAAGTGGAAAAGGATGTGGGATTTCGAAGACAACCAGGATGTTGGCTCAGAAGCAGCCATCCATTCAAAGAGTGCGTAATAGCTCACTGGTCGAGAGGTCCTGCGCCGAAAATGTCCGGGGCTGAAACGCGCCACCGAAACTAAGGAACCGAAAGGTTGGTAGAGGAGCATTGCATGCGGGAAGAAGCAGTACCGGAAGGAGCTGTGGACTGCATGGAAGAGAGAATGCCGGAATGAGTAGCGAGAATAAGGTGAGAATCCTTATGGCCGAATATCCAAGGTTTCCAGAGTAAAGCTGATCTGCTCTGGGTAAGTCGGGGCCTAAGGCGAGGACGAGAGTCGTAGCCGATGGACAACAGGTGGAGATTCCTGTACTGCGGTATGACAGAACTGTGGGGACACGTAAGGAAAGCGGAAGCCGGGAATGGAAAGCCCGGTGCAAGCGGGGTACCAGTCACTTAGGCAAATCCGGGTGGCAATGGGAAGCCGTGATGCGGAGCGAAATAAAGTAG
>NZ_ATVV01000073.1:0-1048 GCF_000420905.1 Butyrivibrio sp. AD3002
TCGTATAATAAGTTTGTAAGCAAGAGAAATCACTTACAGACTTATTTCTTTTTATGGTATAGAGGTAAGGACATCTAAGAGGTATTCCCCTCATCCCATTCCCATCTATACAGTCAATAGTTACATTTTCATATCGTTTATCCTGTGGTAAGATATCAGCAGAGTCTGATGTCCGAAGGCACTGCTTTTTCTCCTTTCAGCCGGCTTTGTCCGAGACTGCTCAGAAAGCATGCAGCCTGGCTCATATGACACATTCCGCTTACACAGAAGTTGCATCTCCAGCCGTTAGCACCAGCAAAAAATGCTGACTGGATGAATGCTCATTATGCGAGGCTGCGGTCATCATATGATATCCCGGATAAACCTTTTGCTTTAGGCTTCACAAATCCAGATCGGAAAGGAGCGTGATATCATGATCAAGATCAACTATATGTCCACTTTGTTCGTTGGTATTGATGTAAGCTCAAAATCCAATGTGGTTTATGCCATGGATTTTGATGAAAACAAATATATTGATGCTTCTTTCGGCAACAACCAGCCTGGTGCTGATGAGCTTGCCGGAAAGATTGCTGCCTGTATACAAAAGCATCCGCATCTTAATACCATTATTGTGGCTCTGGAATCTACATCTGTTTACAGCATCCATATAGCCAACTTCCTGTCATCCTGTGAACTCCTGATGCCTTATAAACCCTATGTGTACTGTCTGAATCCAAAGATGACTGCAAATTACCGCAAATCCTATGTTGGCATGGATAAGACAGATCACATGGATGCCTTCCTTATTTCAGATTTTGCAAGAGTCGGCCGCACAAAAAAATGTGAACCCTGGCGGGGCAGCCAGTACCTTGCCTTAAAAAGACTTACACGCCACCGTCTTCATCTTGCTGAATGTATTACCAGAGAAAAAACCTATATGGTATCCAATCTTTACCTGAAATTCAGTGAGCTTCAGCTTCTGGATAATGACAGCCAGCCATTCAGTAACATTTACGGTGCCACATCATCCGCAGTTCTTACAGAGTTTATGTCCCTTCAGGAGATCATT